>CBJMBI010000025.1:0-17875 GCA_966427955.1 uncultured Ktedonobacterales bacterium | reverse complement strand
CCCCATCTCCAAATGGTGGCTCACAAAGTATACCATACCTCTACACTATCTCGTCAATAACTGACCCATTTGTCTTATAACATACTTATTGATCATGTATCATAAATGGCCAACGACTTCTCTTCTTGAAATCCCATTTGATTTGTAAAATTACTTAGAAATGATTTACCTTTAATACTTACTATACCCAGTTAACTCAACATATCCCTGTCCATCAAGTGCACTACCTTCCACTTGTCCTTGGATACTTACTGCCCCCTCCCAGTAGATATTGCCAGTTGACGATTTGACAACTAGCTCTTGATCTTTTAAGAGCGGTATCACCGTTAACGCAGCTTGCAATTGTGGACTATTCACATCTAGATGCCAACCAGAGGAATATGTAATGCCAGTTGTTGGACTTGTCCATGCCCCAAGAACTGTTGTATGAAGTGAAGTAGGTAGCAAAACATCATTTTTGCCTGTCTGATCAATATAACTAGCATAGGTTGAAATGATAGTTCCTGAGGGATCACGAATAAGGTAAATCATCATTTCCGTGCCGTTCTTCAACTGGAGACTGTACCAATCCCAGCCACTACCACCAAGGGTGAGAAAATTGCCCCATTGGTGATCCATCCAAGCCAAACCTGTCACATGGAATGATTGCGTATGATCGATGATGGTTCCAATCACGTCCATATGAGTACGTGAGTAATAGTATGAGCTACCAGCCAAGCCATAGGTGATCAAGCCATTACCATTGTGCAGAACGGGAGGCTTGTTGGCTGTTAGATTCAGATTAATAGCATAGTCCTTCATAGCAGCAACCAGATGATCATGGCCATTTAGTCCCTGAATTGACCAATTGTCAACCTGTACGTCAATACCTTTTGTTGCTGGAGAATTAGTAAGATCCTCACTTACCTTGGTAATAAGTTTCTGATCATACTGAAATTTTCCCTGTGTGATATCACTGATTGCAAAATGGGCTGGATAAATCGGTGGTAGGTCACTACGAGACACACGAAATATCACCAGCTCAAAACCATACTGATGTTGATCGCCAGCCGCATCAACAGCTTCTAGATGCCCAGTATAGTACCACCACTCAGTCAGGTCATTATGTGCACCCTCGTCTCGCGGAAAACTGATCGGTGGCAAACTTGCAGGTGCTTGTTTCTGGCTCACTAAGGGCAGTTGAGCAGAGGTGGAGACCAACCCTGGGAAACCACATGAAGAAAGCAGAAATAGAAATATTAAGCAACAGCTCCTCAGCTCCCATACTAGTGATCTGTTCACAGCTTTTCCTCCATGTTGATATCTTTGAATTCTGCTATCGCTGTTTTGTTCAAATGAGCCTTACTAGCATCAGGAACTCCGAGATACTCCGCTAGAATTGGAGGATGACGTTGGACACCAATAAAGGGCAGCCACCAATTCCACTTGCCAAGCAGACGCATTGCAGCAGGAACCAGCAAGCCACGCACTAGTGTTGCATCTATCAATACAGCCAAGGCCATCCCTAGTCCAAGTGCTTTGACAAGAATCATATCAGCAGTTGCAAAACAAGCACTTACGACAATGACAATAAGTGCTGCATTGGTAATAAGACCCCCACTGCTCTGCAAACCCAAGGCAACCGACTGTCTATTGTCTCCTGTTTGCCAGAAAGCTTCTTGGATACGGGAAAGCAGAAATACTTCGTAGTCCATCGACAGACCAAACAATGAGCAGAAGAGCAGAATTGGACTAGAAGCCTCTACGAAGCCCAATGGTGAGAAACCCAACAACTGATGCAAAAATCCTTGTTGAAAAATTACAACGAGCGCTCCATAGCTTGCTAGGATTGAAAGGATATTCATGATAATTGCTTTCAGAGGCAAAATAATAGAATGGAAAAGCAAAAGCAGGATAAGATAAGTCGTCACTGAAACAATAAGCACTGCTTTGGGAAAATCTGTATAGAGAGAGGTGACATAATCGATATTACCAGCCGTTACGCCGTCTACCAGTACAGTGATACCATGACCCGGACTTGTATTGCGAATGGTCTGCACCAGCGCTTGGGATTGCAGATCCCCCGCTCCATATTTGCTAATCACTTGCACCATCATGGTATTACCCGATACTGTCGATTGGAGGAAAGCACCAATATAAGGGTCAGTAATCCATTGAGGATGTGCATAGAGCATCTCATATTGATCAAGCGCCAAACGAGGATCAATACTGACAATACTATCAACACGCTTGACACGCGAATCAGCTTCAATGCGCTTGACATAGTAATAGAGGTTATCAATATTTGTTTTTGTGAGTATATTTCCTTTCGTCTGGATAGCCAGGAGAATTGGCGTCGTTTCATTCTCGCCAAAACGTTTTGCTAGTAGGTCATAAGCCTGACGTGATGGCACATCCGCCGGCAGAATGGAAGCATCAGGAGCAGAGAAACGCACCCAGAGAAAGGGAAGCCCAAAGCCAATCAGCAAGCATAAAACTGGCACGAAGATACGCAATGGATAGCGCATGACAAAGCATGAGAGACGATACCAGAAACCGCTCTGCATACTTGCTTCACTAGCAGCAACATTGTTATGGCTAGTCTTAGGATTTGCAAACTTCCACAGAGGAGGAAAGCGCACAGGCAGAGCATTGATCTTGCTTCCCAGGATAGCCAGCATAGCTGGTAATAATGTCAGAGCTGCTAGGACTGCCAAAATAACTACTAGTATTCCTCCCAGACCAACTGAATGCAATATGTTGATGCGGATAAAGGTTAGTCCTAATAAGCCAATTGAAACGGCTAGACCAGAGAAAGCAACTGCCCGTCCCGCCGTAGCAAGGCTGATGGTTACCGCATCAGCAACATTACGTCCTTGTTCCAGTTCTTCTCGAAAACGACTGACGATGAAGAGCGAGTAATCAACGCCCAAACCTAGACCAAAGAGTGTTGTGATGTTGAGCACAAAGATGGAAAGCGTCGTGATCTGTCCAAGGCCAAAAATCAGCGCCAGAGAGATGATAACAGCACTCCCACCAACGAGTGCGGGTAATACCGCAGCAACTACCGAGCGAAATACAAAAAGCAGTGCAATAATGGCAAATGGGAAAGCCAGTACTTCTGCACGGCGTAAATCGCGTTCACTGATGGCTAGAATATCCTCGTAGAACACAGCACCACCACCAATGCTGCTCTGCAGATCAGGCACTCTTTGCAAACGCCGCTGGAGTTCAGGAAGAAGTTTGGGAGCTGAGTCAGGATCAGACTTGAGTTCCACATTGACATAGGCAGCATGACGATCAAGTGCTATCTGGCGTGGATTATCGGCAAAAGTGACAATTTGCCCCACTTTCGACCAGCGATGTAATTTTGCTAGAGCTTGCTGCATTTGTTGGAGAAACTGGGGATCTTCGACAGAGTACCGCTGACTCATGAAAATAACTTGTACAACGGTTTGCTTCAGATGGAGTTTCTGCACCAGCACATTGATTGCACGTTCTGACTCGGCATCAGGATTGGTGAAACCACCTGAATGCAATACCTGATTGGCTTGCGGGGCAAATGGTAGCGCAACAATAGCCACTACCATCCATAGGACCACAATTAACCAGCGATAGCGAGTGACAATCTTGGCTAGGAGGCAGAACATAACTCAACCTTTCTTGAGTGCGGAAGAAAATCTAGTACAGAGAGCTTGTTGCGCCTTCTATCATAACTCCTTGCACACGAAATAGGAAGTGGCTTGGTGCTTCCTACTCGACTCAGATGTACAATTGTTGTATGATGCAAGTACCATTGCCTATCCATGCATACCCCTATTCCCTCATATGTTATCTATGCCCAGAAACACTTGCCTATCTAATAGAGAGAGAGAGGGAGACTGAGCCTGCAAAGCAGTGCCCCTGCTGTAAGAAGTGAAGAAAGGAACGCACCTTCTTTGGCAAAATACAGCAGATATACGTCCTTTCTAAACAGTTTGAAGAAGGAGTTTTTTGTGATGGCTAAAAAATCAGCGACGAAAAAAGAACCATCGTCGGCTCCAGCTACACAAGTCCCAATTAAAGTTATAGCCGTAAATCGACAAGCGTACCATGATTACGAGGTTGAAAGAACGATCGAGGCCGGCATTGCATTAGTTGGTACCGAAATTAAATCGATCCGTGAGGGTCGGGTTGTCCTGCGCAATGCCTACGCCATTGCCCGCAAAGGTGAAATCTGGTTAGAGAATGCTCATATCGCACCATATGAACATGGAAATCGCTATAATCATGAACCAATGCGTACCCGCAAATTATTGCTACATAGACGAGAAATCGAACAGATTGTCTCTCGTATAATGACAAAAGGTTTAACTCTCATCCCGCTTAAGCTGTACCTAAAACGCGGGAAAGCTAAAATCGAGCTTGGTCTTTGTCGTGGCAAAAAACTCTACGATAAGCGTGCGGCTGTCACTGAACGTGATGTCAAACGTGATATAGCTCGTATCGTACGAGGGAGATAGTTATTCAGATTGTTAGTTTTTTACAGCAAGCTAGCGCGTGGCTTAGCTTGCTGTAGCAATTGTAACATCTACTTGTCAACTACCCTATTAACTCCTGTTGACTGACTCCTACGACTATGATACCAAGTGAATACAGCAATGAAACAACCCGTCAGAATGAGGACAATAGCCACAAGTATTAATATCAGCAATAGCACTCGCATTCGTTGATTACCTGCTCTATCTAGACTATTAGTCGAACAAGAGCAACCTTTCTTCAAGATAGAGAGACTACTTCACTGTATCATAGACTGGCAAAAATTACGAGGCACTTTGATGTCTTCTTGCATAGCCTGGGCAAAATTGCAAAAAAAAAGAACATTCAAGTAGAACAGATTGTTTATGACACTCTCTGCCTACCTTTTAGGAGACGAGCAAGGAAAGAGGGCACGCCTTCATCCCAATCCACCTTTCGGGGGACGGGACTTCCCGCATGCCTTTTGCTGACACTCCCCTGAATAAATCCAGGGGGTTCTTCCTTCAACCACCGAACTTGCCACTTTTCCGAAGAGAAAGCAGTAGAGGTCCAATGTCCAGAAGCGTTTGTACTCGTCGTCGGATGAGTACCCGTTTCCGAGTGCCCCTCGGTACGGTATCCAAGCATCCAAACGATAGGAAAACAATCCGTGAGGTTCGTATGGCGCTCTTCTCCCGCAAGAGAAGATCTTACGCGAACCTATCGCACTTTTTCTTGCTCGGCAGTACGCCGAATAACAAGCTCTAGCACATCGCTTTGGGAGATACCCCATTTCTGTGCTAACTTCAGAAGCAGTTCTTTTGCTTCTTCACTAATACGGACGCTTGTTGTTTTCTTCATGCTGCAATCTTACTACACTTTGCAGCAGTTGTCAAGAGGCTTAGGCCCCTGTGCAACACCACCCCCCAAACAAGGAATGCCAATTCATCCCCTGGATCAATCACAGGGGCTTTCTTGGCTGAGGTTCTGTAAGTGATAAGCAACTTAAAAACTATTGATTTTCTCTAAGATATGCTTTTAACTTTCCTTCTTGAATGGCTTTTATTAGGGATACATGCCGTTGTATGGCATCCTCGGGCAATTCAGCATGAAATTCACAGACTGGCAGACGAATGAGGGTGAGATAGCCTCCCTGCTGAGGATAGACAGCAATCACATACTTTTGGCCCATGCGACTTGCATCAAACGTTGCCACGACATAACGCTTTCCATCAGGAGCTATAGCAACATGACGTGCAAGATCTAATGTTTGCAAATGTACAGGGGCCGCTCCAGGAACCTCAACCTTAGGCTTCTCCAAGGTTACGGGAGTGAATAATTCGGCCTCCATCACTTCATTATCAGACATCAAAAAATCTCCTAACTATACACATCAGAGAACTAATAGCAGTTCTCTGTAAAACCGCCAACTGCCAATCTAGTTTACGAAAGCAGAGCAATTTCGTCAAGCTTGGAATCTTCAATCATTCAATTACGCTGTTCAAAGTCACATCTTCTCTTAGCTACCCTCCAGTATAGAAGGAATAGCATCTCCACGACAAATACGCATTACAGGAACACCCGTCTGCTCAAGTGAAGCCAACATATCCTCGTCAGAGGACTGCTGATCAAAAGAGGCTGCATCTAACCCTATCACTCTAACCTGCGCACCACGCATCTGTAAGAGATGCAAGCTCTCATGCCAATCGTGTGAATTGGATGGGGTGATGATCATTGCAATCGAGTTCCGCCCCAAATGAAATGTATCGCTAGCAAGCACTTCCTTGAGTCTTGGTCCCCAACCCGATCTAACCACCGCAAGCAGTTCAAGCATACGCTCTATCTGACGGTCACCACGATCAAGCGACAAAAATTCCTGCCGCTCACCATTGACAACGAGGCCAACCGAGAACCCCCCACGCAATAGATAATGAGCAATCGTAGCAGCAATAGTCACTCCATACTCTTCAGTTGAATGCTTGCCTTCGCCTGCCTGTACTGACTGGTGCAGATCCAGAAAGATCCAGGCATCTAGAGCAGGATCTAGATCAAACTCTTTGACCATAAGCTTGTTATAACGCGCACTAGAACGCCAATGAATGCGGCTAAGTGAGTCTCCGTTTACATATTCACGTACAGTAATCGCATTGGTAGTCGTTTGCAAGGCACGCGGTGAACTTCTACCTCTTCCAGGCAAACCACCTGCAAAAATCGCCAGATGACCAATGTGATAGATACGAGGAAGTACCAGGATTTCACTTGCTGGAGACAAAAAAAGGCGCTGCTTAAACAGGCCAAAGGGATCACTACTTATCGCAGTCACCGGGCCAAGTTGGAAACGTCCACGTTGCCCGCAGCGACTCTTAACACGCCAGATGGCCCGTTTTCGCCCTCCCATACTTGCCACATAGCCAGCATGATGCCCTGGTAGTGTCGAGCCATCTGCAATTTGTACCCATAATTTTGGCAGCACACTCAAATTATCCAGAGCAAGGCGTTCCTGAAATACTTCATCAACCTGTATATGCCCTTTTACTGTACTCCGATGGAAGACAAGCTTACGTAAGCTGATCCGTGTCCACAGCCAGCAACAGATTAGCAGACAGAGTAGAACATAGGTAAGAATATAGAGGATATTCCATCCACTCATTACTGAAGAAAAAGCGAGAATAAAAATTAACAGGATAAGATGCCAAGGGAGCATAGATTAACGTCCCTTTCCACCACTACTCCATGCATTTGGCACTGGCACAGTTTGCAAAATTTCATCTAAAATAGTCGCCGATGCAATCGAGCGTGCACGCGCAGCCGGCGTCATGATGATACGATGAGCAAGAGTGGGCTTTACAAGCAGTTTCACATCGTCAGGAATAACATAGCCACGTCCACGCATCGCTGCCAGGGCCTGTGCTGCTCGAACCAGTGACAATGAACCACGCGGACTGGCTCCCAGGTAAATATTCTGATGATTACGTGTTGCATTGGCAATGGCCACAATATACTCATAAATCGATGGGTCCACATGGATTAAGCATACTTGACGTTGAATCCGTACCAGTTCCTCGGCAGTGAGGATCTGGGCCAGATCATCCAACGGGTGATGGTGCTGGTGGCTAGTCAAGATCTTCACTTCATCGCTGGGTTTAGGATAACCCAACTTAATATTCAGCATAAAACGGTCTAATTGAGCTTCTGGTAGAGGAAACGTTCCTTCATACTCAATAGGATTCTGCGTCGCCATCACCATAAAAGGCTCTGGCAAGCGATAGGTCACACCATCTACCGTGATCTGCGCCTCTTCCATCGCCTCCAATAAAGCAGATTGCGTCCTTGGAGTAGCCCGGTTCACCTCATCAGCTAGTACGATTTGTGACATAATTGGTCCAGGACGGAATTCAAAGCTAGCCGTCTTCTGATTATAGATTGAGATTCCTGTCACGTCACTCGGTAACAGATCAGGAGTAAACTGAATGCGTTTAAAACTACATCCAATGGAGCGAGCAATGGCTTTTGTGAGAACTGTTTTGCCTACACCTGGCACATCCTCAATCAATACATGTCCATGACAAATAACGGCGATTAAACTGAAAGCAACTGCCTGGGCCTTCCCTACAATGACCCGCTCAACGTTATTTACAACACGTTGTACAGCAGTTGCTAGGTCCTGCACTGACTGCATAAGTTTCTCTCCAATGAGATCTTTCTATTTTCTACACATTGATATATGCACTAGCAAGAGTACAGGTGTGTAACAAAGCTATCTCATGAATATGCTGTCTGCTATGGTAACACGCATATATTAAGAGGCACAAGCCCATTCCATCCAAACTCCTAACAGAGAGCACCAGATGACCCGCTAGTGTCAATACGCTAACCCAAGTATTGATAGACTTGCATTATATCTTACATTCGTTGATAGGTTCATCTCTGCACCAGGGGACTATTCGTCTAGCATAGTCTGTGCTATCATTGCTAGCATGAGTCAGAGTGACCAAAACCAAACAGAGGAACTATACGCAGTAGTAGTTGGATCTGTCCAGGGCGTAGGTTTTCGCTATTTTGTTGTGAAAAAAGCCCAGCACCTGGGTCTACATGGGTATGTTCGTAATGAAACGAATGGCGATGTCGAAGTAGTCGCCCAGGGAACACGACCAGCACTTGAATATCTCCTCATGGCACTACGACAAGGGCCACCAGCAGCCGAGGTCCATGAGGTTCATACAACATGGAGACAAGCAACAAGACATTTCAGCGGCTTCCATATCCGCTTCTAGCAACCAGAAAGGGTTTTCTATGATTGATCGCGAGACGGTACAGAATGTAGCTAGACTCGCCAGGTTAGGTCTGAGCGAAGAGGAAATTGAAATCTTTCAAAACCAACTTTCCAGTATTCTGGGGCATATACAGATCCTACAAGAAGCTGACGTGAGCGGTATCTCTCCAACAGCACATGCTTCACGCCTGACAAATATTATCCGTGAGGATATTCCGCAGCCTTCCTATCCACCAGAAGTTCTACTAGCTAATGCTCCTGACCAGGAAGACAACTGTTTGAAAGTCAATGCAGTATTGGAGGAGGCATAAGTACAAATGGCCGAACTATATACATTGAGCATTCATGAGGCAGGAGAGTTGCTGCGCCAGCGCAAAATTTCCTCTGTTGAACTGACCCAGGCTCACCTTGATCGCATTCGTGCCGTCGAGCCCAAAGTCAAAGCTTTTACTCTGGTGACCGATGATCTTGCGATAAAACAGGCCAGAGAAGCCGATCGACGGCTAGCAAGTGGAGAAAATGTCCACCCACTGACGGGTATTCCTATAGCGATTAAAGATGTAATCTGTACGAAAGATATTACCACCACAGCTGGTTCACGTATGCTGGAAAATTTCAAGCCACCATATGATGCCGCCGTGATGGAGCGCCTTCACGCTGCAGGAATTGTGATGGTTGGTAAGACGAATATGGACGAGTTTGCGATGGGCTCCTCGACAGAGCATTCCGCCTTTTTTCCCACTCGCAATCCTTGGGATCTGGAACGCACCCCAGGTGGAAGCAGCGGTGGTTCTGCAGCAGTTGTCGCTGCAGGTATGGCCATGGGCTCCTATGGTAGCGATACTGGAGGCTCTATCCGCCAACCAGGAGCGCTCTGCAACGTTGTGGGATTAAAGCCTACATATGGGCGAGTTTCTCGCTTTGGATTGATTGCATTTGGGTCTTCTCTCGATCAAATTGGTCCCTTTGCAAGAAATGCGCGTGACGCTGCTATTATGTTGCAGGCCATTGCCGGTCATGACTCACGTGATGCAACCAGTTCTTCTCAGCCAGTTCTGGATTACCATTCAGCTCTGACAGGCAGTATCAAAGGCTTACGAATTGGAGTACCTGAAGAATACTGGGTTGAGGGGACACAGCCTGGTGTTATCAAAGTAGTCCGCCAGGCTATTGAACATCTTCGCGAACTAGGAGCAGAAATTAGCCCTGTTTCCTTGCCACATACTAAATATGGGGTTGCAGCTTACTATATCATTGCGCCAGCTGAAGCCAGCGCAAATCTGGCACGCTACGACGGGATTAAGTACGGTTACTCATATCGAGATACCCATGAAATGTGGGAGGCAATGGAGAAGACACGTGAGTTTGGCTTTGGAGCCGAAGTCAAACGGCGCATTATGCTTGGTACCTATGCACTCTCCGCTGGATACTATGATGCCTACTATATACGCGCACAGAAGATTCGTGCATTAATCGCACAAGACTTTGAGAAAGCATTCGAACGCTTCGATGTCTTGGTCAGCCCCGCCAGCCCAACAGTTGCCTTCAAACTGGGTGAAATCTCGGACCCCTACCAGATGTATCTACAAGACGTTTTTACTATCCCGGCTAACTTGGCAGGTATTTGCGGCGTCTCAATTCCAGGGGGTTTTAGCGACGGGCTTCCAGTCGGACTACAACTGCTGGGAAATATCTTTAGGGAAGATAATATTCTACGTGTTGCTGATGCATTTGAGCAAAGTACTGACTATCACAAACAATGGCCTAGAGATCTCTAAGAGATCACAGTTACCGTCTTGAGGAATCCCACCTATGCTGCTGTAGCGTTTATTACTCGTTTTTGTGCGTAGCAGAAACGCTACAGCATTATATCGTGTTGAACGGGTGACAAATGAATGAAATCTCATATTTTACTCTTTTTATCACTCTCTCTAGTACTCATCATGGTTCTAGTTTCTTTGTTCACGTTTATGCCTCTTGGCAGACCGAGTTTGGCAACTAGTCATAGGAGATCAAACCTTACCTCATCCTCTGTGTCAATACCTCTAACCCCATCCCCAACCCATCAACCAGTCCTGACGGGACCCGCTCCCACGATTGCTGCCAGCGCAGCCTATCTGCTCGATGCAGATACAGGACAGAACCTCATAGACATCAATGGAGAAAAGCCTCTACCAATAGCAAGCACAACTAAGATTATGACCGCCCTGATTGCCATACAAACTGCTGACCTTGATCAACTTGTGCCCATCAAACAAGATGCATACGACCGGGTACACATCGATGGGGGTAGCGAGGCTAATCTCATAGTAGGAGACCAGTTATCACTAAAAGACTTACTTTATGGACTTTTACTGCCATCCGGAGATGATGCTGCTATTGCTATTGCTGATGCATTAGGAGGAACAACAGCTTTTGTTGAGAGAATGAACCTTTTTGCCTACCACCTCCATCTCTTTCAAACTCACTATACGACTGCTGATGGTCTGACTAATGACGAAAACCACTACTCAACAGCATATGACCTGACCCAATTGGCTCAATATGCTCTGCATATTCCACTCTTTGCTCAGATTGTTCAGACACCACAATATACACTGACCGCAACAGCACAACACCACGCTTATGACTGGACAACAACGAATACACTCCTTACAACATACCCAGGCATGATCGGTATCAAAACAGGCCACACGGATGCAGCAGGCTGGTGTATGGTATTCGCCGCCAAACGCACAGGCCATGAGCTTATTGGAGCTATACTCAATAGTCCTAGTGAGTCCTTGCGTGACCAAGACACGACAATCTTGCTCAACTGGGGCTTCTCTTTACCACTACAGCCGCCTATCAGCTCCAGCTCATAGGAAACTGTCAAACACGCTAAGGAAATGCCAGCTGCAAGATTCTATCCATCAAAAGCACTAGTAAGGTCACAATAAACATGGTAGAATAATCTCACCAGCTTGTCATATAGAAATTCGAATAGAGTAAACTAGATGCGTTACGCAATTTTTACTGATATACATGCAAACTTAGAAGCCCTAGAAGCAGTGCTAGCCAAAATAGATGAGCTAGCACTGCAAGAGCCTATTGACCAGATCTGGTTTCTAGGAGATCTGGTTGGTTACGGTCCCAACCCCAATGAATGTATCAAAAAGCTACGAGAACGCACGGATGTTATTATCGCTGGAAATCATGACTGGGCAGCAGTCGGCAAAATCGACATAGAAGATTTTAGTGAGGCAGCACGTATCTCTGCGGAATGGACAGCAGCACAACTCACCGAGGAGAACCGTACGTTTCTTGCTAACTTGCCAGAACGCCTTGAGATTGATGAATGCCTGCTCGTTCATGGTAGCCCCTACGGTCCACTTTGGGAGTATCTCACTTCGGAAGTACTAGCCGAACGCAGCTTTGAGCACTTTACAAACCGCTTCTGCTTTGTAGGACATACACATGTACCCACAATTTTCCAGCAGCCCGATACCCTTGCCAATAGCCCTACCTTGCCTCTTGACACTCAATCCGTAACAGAGCCGACTATCTCTGAAGAAAACTCAGACAGCAGCCTTAATGAGCGAACCTCGTCAAAAGATAGCCTCTCCTCTAATACTACGGATGAGTATGACGAGGATGACTTCGATGATCAAGAGACCACTCAAATCGTTGCGATCCGTCCAACATTACATTCAGCTAAAGCCGGTCATCAGGCCGAAACTGTGCATGTAGAGGGAGGACCTTTGCAGGACATCATTGCCAAGGCTAACAATGTGCTTGAAGAGCTAAAACAGCATATTGCTGATGATGAAAAACATATTCCGGCAAATAATTCACTAGAAGATGATAAAAGTGATGATGAGCAAGATACATCTGAAGAAACTACTGAATCTTTTCTTGTAGAAGGAGAAGAGCAGGAAACTACGGATGAGATAGCAATTCCTGAGGAAATTACTCCAGAAGAAATTATCATTAGTGCCGAGGAGCGCCTCAACAAGGAAATTGAGGAACTCTTGTCTCTATTAGGGCTTAGCCAGAGTATGATTACAGTCACCAATGAAATGATTATTCCACCAGAAGGTGAGTGGCAGGCACCAAAAGGCTATCGTGCAATTATTAACCCTGGCGGCGTCGGGCAACCGCGCGATGGCGACTCGCGAGCAGCATTCATGATCTACGACACTGAACGCGGCTTCACATTTTACCGTGTACCTTATCCAATCGAGAAGACCCAGGAAAAGATTATCAAAGCACAGTTGCCACAATACTTGGCAACACGTCTAGCATATGGTCGGTAGTATAAACTGATGAGACTAGTAATTGGTTTGGGTAATCCAGGTGCTCAATATGAGCACACACGCCACAACATTGGCTTTCGCGTCGTAGACATGCTCGCTGCTAACTATGGCTGGAAATGGGAGCGACGCAATCGCGCCATGCTAGCAAGTGGCACAATCGGTCCTGAAAAGGTTGTCCTCGTCAAACCTCTAACGTATATGAATCATAGCGGGGAAGCAGTCAGGGAGCTTGTCCACTGGTATAAATTACAACCAGAAGATCTTCTTGTTATCTATGACGACCTCGACTTGCCAACAGGTAAGATACGTTTACGAGCTAAAGGGAGCGCTGGTGGGCATAATGGCTTAGACAATATTATTCGCCATCTCCATGCCAACCAGTTCCCACGTTTACGCATAGGCATCGGACGTCCTACTAATCACCGCGTAGAGACCATCAATTATGTCTTGGGTATTCCGCCAGCAGAGGAACATACATTGCTAGAAATTGCTGAACAGAGAGCAACCGAAGCAGTCTCTATGATTATTCAGAAGGGACTTGAAATGGCAATGAACTCGATCAACCTTGATCCAGAGGAACAGAAAAAGCTCGAAGAAAAGCGGCGTCAAAAACAAGAAGGTCGTAAAGAAAATATTTAAAGAAAGCCGGAAGTATGATCCGGAGACGCATTCTGAATACGTTTAAGAAAGCAGGCTGAAGTTGGCATTACAGGGATTACTTGCAGTACTGACACAAAGACCGGGTTTCCAACGCTTGGTCGAGAAACTTGAGAAGGCAGAGGGATTACCTGCTCTGACTGGCATTACGGAGGCAGCACGCCCCTTTGTAATTGCCAGTTTATTTACAACGCTCAAGCAGCCCTTGCTTCTGGTTGTCAATGATGAGGCCACAGCCAGTCAGATGGTTGAGACGTTAAAATCGTTTGTTCCTGGTCCCAGCGATGTGTTCTATCTGCCAGATCGGGATGCCCTCCCCTATGAGCGTCTTATCGGTGATACTCTTACCACCCAGCAACGCATGCAAGCATTGATTGCTATGGTTGAGCGTGAACGCACACCCCTCATTGTTTGTTCCGCCCGCGTTCTGACACAACCTATCATTCCTCCCCAGGAATTATCAGCTGCATTGTTCCGGCTAGAACCTGGGCTGGAAGTTGACCTCCCATCAATGCTAGAGCACCTTTACAACCTCGGCTATGAGCCAGTGACCGAAGTAGAAGAGCCAGGCCAATTTAGTCATCGCGGTGGTATCATCGACCTCTTCCCACCAACTTTATCTCGTCCTGTACGCATAGAATTTTTTGGCGATGAGATCGACTCTCTGCGTACATTCGACCAGGAAACACAACGTTCACTCAATCCTATCGATATTTGTATCATTGGTCCTGCTCGCGAAGCTCTACCAGCACGAGGGCCAGAGGCTGCCGAAGAGCTTGCTCAACTAGCAAGCAAGATTTTGCACCACGACGCTACTGAACGCTGGCAACATGATTTAGACCTGCTTCGCCAGCAACGCTCTTTTGAAGATATTGCTTTTTATTTGCCCTATCTGCACAGTCAAGCTACTATTTTAGATTATCTACCGCACAATGGACTTCTTATTTTAGATAATCCAGCCATGATCCAAAACCGGATCACAGAGCTTGACATCCAGGCTCAGGACTGCAAAGAGCGCCTCGAACGTGAACGGGAAAACCCTGCTCATTTGAGAGAAGCCCATCTTAGATGGGACCAGATTGAACTCCAGATGCAGCAGCAACGTCAATTGCGTTTCGCTGATATCCTTTCCAGTGCAGAGAGCAACTTCGAAGTGCTTCAGCAAGGCGGTACAGAATACTTGATACCCCCATGCAGTAGTGCGAATTCCTACGGCGGCAGGCTACGTGCCTTCGTGCAGGATTGTCGCAAGATGCTTGATAATGGAGACCGGGTAATTATTGTAACTATGCAAGCTCGACGTATGGCAGAAGTGTTGAGCGATGAGAGCTTGCTGGAAGAGGCAACTATCCATGTCAGCCCCGGAACAAAAATTAACCAGTTGCCGGATGCCGGAACACTCACGCTAATCCAGGGACAGATGCTTGAGGGCTGGCAATCTCGCTTGCTAGGTCTTTATCTCTACACGGATACTGAAATATTTGGCTGGTCAAAACGGCGTAGCGTCCAGAGACGCAAACCCATCACACCGTCCTCATTCCTTACGGAAGTCAAACCAGGTGACTATGTTGTTCACCAGGAACATGGCATTGGGCGCTTTGAAGGGCTAGCTCGTATGAATCTGACCGGTGTAGAGCGTGAATATCTCCTGCTTCACTACGCTGGAACTGATAAGCTTTATATCCCAACCGATCAGCTTGATCGTGTCACGCGCTTCATTGGCATGGGAGATGCCATTCCAGCCCTCAGCAAACTGGGCACATCAGAATGGGCACGAGCTAAATCGAAAGTCAAGGAAAGTGTTCAAGAAATAGCTCGCGATCTCTTGCGACTCTATAGTCTACGTGAAGCAGCGCCAGGTCATGCATTTCCTCCTGACTCAGAACAACCATGGCTACAAGAACTAGAGGATGCCTTTCCCTACGAGGAAACTCCTGACCAACTGCGTGCTATCGAAGAAGTCAAAGCTGACATGGAGCGGCCACATCCGATGGATAGGCTAGTTTGTGGTGATGTCGGCTATGGAAAAACAGAAGTTGCATTACGAGCAGCCTTTAAAGCTGTCTTGGATCACCGTCAAGTCGCGATTCTCGTCCCAACAACGATTCTAGCGCTGCAACACTACAACACTTTCCATGAACGTCTCAAACCCTATCCGGTACGTGTTGAGTTACTCAGTCGTTTCCGTTCCGAAAAAGAGCAAAAGCAAGTCTTGGAAGACCTTGCCTTTGGCAAAGTAGATGTCATTATCGGAACGCATCGTCTCTTGCAAAAGGATGTCGTTTTCTTTAATCTGGGACTGTTGATTGTTGATGAAGAGCAACGCTTCGGTGTCATTCATAAAGAACGTCTCAAGCAGATGCGCTCAGAAATTGATGTGCTCACAATGACCGCGACACCTATTCCTCGCACATTGCACATGTCGCTTGTCAACCTGCGTGATATGAGCATTATTGAAACACCTCCTCAAGAGCGACTACCTATTCGAACAACGATTCGAGAATATGATGAGATACTGGTACGCGAAGCAATATTGCGTGAGATCGACAGAGGAGGTCAGGTCTTCTTTGTCCACAACCGCGTCCAAGGTATCCAGATGATAGCAACCAAACTCCAGCAACTCATTCCTGAGGCCCGCATTACCGTGGGGCATGGACAAATGAACGAGGAACAACTGGAACGTGTCATGGTAGGCTTCTCAAATGGCGACTATGATGTCCTCGTCTCTACTACTATTATCGAAAATGGGCTTGATATTCCCAACGCAAATACCATCATTGTCAATAATGCGGCTCATTTTGGCCTAGCACAACTCTATCAACTCCGAGGTCGTGTTGGTCGCGCAACACAACAGGCCTATGCTTACTTTTTCTACGGCAAAGATGCCAAACTCACACCTATTCAGGAGAAACGCTTACGTGCAATCTTCGAGGCAACAGAACTAGGAGCAGGCTTCCGGATCGCTATGAAAGACCTGGAAATTCGAGGGGCTGGCAATCTTCTTGGAGCAGAACAATCTGGCTTTATGAATTCGGTCGGCTTTGATCTCTACTGTAAACTCCTCGCAGAAGCAGTTCAGGAACTGCAAGGCAAACAGGTTGAAGTGAGTGTACCAACTACAACTGTCGATTTGCCTTTAGATGCTTACCTACCGGACGAGTTTATCGGAGACCGCACGCTCAAAGTTAACTTCTACCAGCGTATTGCATCTTTGACAGATCCAGAACAGGCTCAAACTATGGCTGCAGAGATGGCCGATCGCTTCGGACCATTGCCACCACCAGTCCAGAATCTGCTTACCTTGGTGCGGCTAAAGCTTGAAGCTGCCAAACTGGGCTATGAGTCTATCTCCATCAAGGATAATGAGTTTGTGCTTACGGTTAAGCGAGTCGTGGTCCCCAATCGAATTGCGCTCTATCGACGTTTCCGCAATGAAGCTCGTGTTCAACAGGGAGTGATTCGCATTCCTAAGCGCTTGCTCGGCCAAGAATGGCTAGAACAACTACATGATCTTCTGCCAACAATTGCTGCTCCAGCCTCCTCCACCGCATAGCGGTCTCTTCGACAGAAAAGGCAACCTCTCTCTGAGTTCAGAGACTTAGGAACGGCGCGTATGCATAAGATGGAACATTAAGGCCTGCTTGTAGTCCAAAGCAGTTACTGTGCTAGTTTTAACAACCTGATTGGCAAGATTGAGCAAGGTCGAAACTACTTGCAAACGCGTCTCATCTATACGGGATTGCTGGCGCAACATTTCAAGCAACTGAGCAGGCCCTTGACCCGCAATCTCAAGGCCAGCACTGACCGCTTCGATCCGAAGCCAGAGAATAAGCTGATGGCGCATTTGCTCAAAAATAGCGATATCATCCTCTCCCACCGACATTGCATCGCACCGGCTGGAACTAGTTGTACCGTTAGTTACTGGCAAATCGGCAGTAGGCACACGACGAGCCTGTGATTGCGGCACCGAAACCGGAGAGGTTCCAGAGTCTGGTGAAGGAGACGTACGCCCTCTGCTTTCTGCCGATTTCGTGGATGTCAGTGGTACAACTGGGGATGGAGCCACAAGTGGTGGCGCAGAAGCAGTAAGCTGGTCAGATTTGCGTACAGGAGCTGATCGTTCTATGAGAGGCGATAATGGCTCTGGCTTACTACGAGCAGGATCAAGTTTCTC
>CBJMBI010000024.1:0-18060 GCA_966427955.1 uncultured Ktedonobacterales bacterium | reverse complement strand
TACAAAGACGATTTGGTTGCCACATTCAATGAAGCCTATGTTAGAGAACGAGAAGAAACCACTGGACAACTTGGTCCTTCAGAGAAAGAGATGTTGGCTGGTCTTAACAAGATCGAAGAAATCTCCCACTTCTTAAAAGCTCACAAATATTCAGATCCCACCTTCAGCAAGACTGTTCTGTCCAAGGCAATGCTCTGCCTGCATTATGGTGATGTGGAGTGCTTGAAAGATATCGCTGGAGCTCTACACATGGATATGGACAAGCAGACTATTGAAGCAGTCTTGTCCAAGGTGAAATACAACTACAACCATTCGGATATTGAACGGTTCAACCTAATCAAAACAGAAGAGTCCATAAGAGCAAAAAGAGCACTCTTCGATAACATATCCAACGGTTGTGGTGCTTTGATTGCCATGTATACCACCGTAGCCTTGGTGAGTTACAACATTACTTTTGGCTGGACACAGAAACTCGCAGCAGCAACACTTGAAGATGGACAGAAGACCATTGAAGGACCAATCGGCAAGCATGTCGTTGAATCGATCACCAGTAGCTCAGTCTTCGATTCCATCACCCAAGGCATGCACTCCATTATCAGTGCAGCACCCTCCTTTGCTCATAGCATCAATCCCCATAGTCTAGTCTTAACAGCAGCCACGATGGTGGCCCTATGGCCCGCTAAGGGCTATGCAACCAGGTTCTTCAGGAAGTTCTCAGAGGTCAAGAACGAAGACAAAGTGGGAGCATTGTCTGTTGAGCGATCCAGTGAAGACAATTTCAAGTTCTTCACCAGAAATAGATTGGTGGATGGGCTTGTTAAGAAGAAGGAATTTGATACCAGCAACGAGGCAAATGTGAAGCACATTGCTTTGACTGGCTTCCTCATAGAGAAGCTATATGACCCAGCGAAGAAGGTCAGCGAGTTCAAAGCCTCTGACGGAACACCCCTTAAAGACTACCTTGGTCTAACTGCCAAGGAAGAGCAGCGCTTGAATCAACTGAGCTCTGACGAGATCGACACCATCTCTCAGATCAAGAACCTTCAGGCACGAGAGGTCTTGAGCAGGAACGAGTTCTCACCAGGCGAGCTTTTGGCGATCAAGAAGCTTGACCAGGTGCAGCAGGTAACTGGTTACTCCATAAAGGAGAAAGGTCAGTACCTTGTGGGTCTCTCTATCAGTGACTATCCCAAGCTTGCAATCAACATTGCACAGTGCCTAGCGACTGCTGACCCTGTAGAGAAATTCATTGTCAGTAGTTCCTTGGCAACCTTCTCTCAGAGGGAAAAGGGAAAAATCACAGTCGATAAACGACACAGCACCATTCGTGACTGCTTAGGCACTGCGGAATTCAATGACAAGTTAGTGGATATGTCTCAAACCTGGCTCGCAGAGAAGACCAAGGGCAAGAAATTTAAGGAACTATTGGAAGAGCAAGAGAAAAAATCTTCCATTGCCAACAATCAGCAAACCAAGCAGAAGCTCTCAGAGGTTTTCAAGGAATTTAGCTTTGATTCCTTGGATGGAATTCTTGCCACTTACAGCAGAGAGGATAGCTTTGGAGTTGCCATAAAGAACAAGGCGTTGAATGTCATGAACTCCATCAGAAGTAGATTCTCCGGCTACGAGACTTCAGCTTCCAAACCAGTGGCCTGAATCCCTCGTCTTTACAAAGCGCAAAATTCCCCTAGGATGTACTAAAAGGGGATTTTTTATGAGCATAAAAAACACGCTCGCTTTGATGAAAAAGCATAAATTCAGTTCCTTCCTTGCGATTGGAGGAGTCGCATCGGCGGCCTTAATGCAAGCCGACCTCATCAACTACGATCTTATTGTTCCTGAGCTCATGGTTGGAGTTGGCGCACTAGGAATTGCCAAGTTGGTATATGAGCGCAACTACAAAGCTACTGGAGTAAAACCAAAACTCCTAAAGGGGGCGTTTGTGGCACTCGGTGGCATAGCTGCCACAGTTGCTTACCAGCACTATCAGCTTCCCCTCCAGGGCATAGGCCAGCTCGCATTAGGTGTAATTGCTGGCTACGGTTTAGTCGCAACAGGAAAGGCATTGTTTTCGAACAAGAAGGCACCCTCCTCCGAAGAAAACTTCGTGGAGGTCACTCCAAAAGAAAAGGTCAAATCAACTATCGCAAAGCTGCGAGATCAAGCAGTTGAGCCCGCCCAAGAATTCAGACCCTTAGATCTAACCAGAAGATAGTATCCAGAACGACAAAGGCACCTTCGGGTGCTTTTTTATTGCTCAATTTTTTGACTTTTTGAAAAAGCCTTGTAAATTTTATATAGGGTGACTAAATCCTGACACAAAAAAAACAAAAGGGATGATGATGAATAGAATAACAAAAACAACGATCATGCTTATGGCATTGCTACTACCTAGCTTTGCCTTCGCAGCAAACTTATTTGATGTTCCATCCGGTGATGTCTCATTAAAAGTACTAGGGGCAATATTCGGCGGCTTGATGGACACAGGCACTGGAGGAATGAACGCCGATCCATTGCTATCAGGGATTAAGTACTTCAATGGTGGCGTATTAATTATTGGTGGAATATTGGCCGGGTATACTATATTGGCCGGCACCTTGAACACGGCACACGATGGAGAGATGTTGGGTAAGAAGTTCTCTTCAGTGTGGATTCCTGTCAGATATTCAGTTGGTACTGCTTTAGTTCTTCCAGTCGTAGGCGGCGGATACTGCGTCATGCAAGCTATTGTTATGTGGCTTGTTATCCAAGGAATCGGCTTAGCTGATGGTGTATGGTCTGCCTTTATGAGCAACCCTACATCCGCTGCGAATACCAATATAACCACTATCAAAGATCCAGCTCTAGCCGTAGCAAAGAACGCATTTGCTGCCTCAATGTGCTATCAGGCTTATGCTCGCACAATCTCAGAATCCAGCTCAATCCTAAAGCTATCCAATCAAAAATATTCCATGACTTCCAATGCTCAAGGATATGTCTATGGCGATAGCACAAGCTGGTTGAGAAGAAACGGTTGTGGTGAAGTTGACTATCCAAAGGCACAAGCGCCAGCAACAACAGTGGTCAATAGCACACCTACCACTAATCAAGGATACCTAGGTGATATTGGGACTATCTTCGCTCCAATGGATATTTCCTCTATCAACCAAGCTCATGTCGCACAAACCGATATCTTGGTTGCCAAGATGGACAACCTTGCTAAATCAGTAATAGCAACCGCTCCAGCACCTACAGATGACGGTGCATTTGGTGTTGCTCTTACTCCAGATCAGTCAGCACAGTACTATCAACAAATCGTTGATGCTGCTGACAATTACACCAAAGGCATCAAGACTGCATCAGATGGATTATCTACAGGAGACGCTTACACAAAAATTCAGCAGTCAGCAACCAATCAAGGTTGGATCTTAGCTGGAGCGTGGTTCACACGCATTGTTCAAATGAACGATAGCATTAATAAAGCCGTGACCTCCACAGCAACCAGCAACTACAACGGTTCAGATTGGAAATTTGACAATATCGCATTTAGCGATGCCAAGAAATACATGCAGGGCATCGATCAGGTCCTTGCCAACGCACCTGGCTCATCACCAGTAGATAGCAACCAGAGCCCTGATCCTTCAAATCCAGGAGCAGGCAAATCCAACGATGCAGGAACCTCTCTTATGAAGTTTGAGGGAGCCTTAACTGGTGCTTTAGCAGGGGTGAATCTAGTTGAATTGAAGAACGACCCTCGCCATCCATTGATCATCGTAAATGAGCTTGGAAACAGATTGTTCTTAGTCTTGAAAAGCATGGCACTTGGAATCTTAGCCGCATTAGTTGGCGGTGGAGCCCTTGCCTTCTTTACAGGAACAGTAGGTCTTCTTCAAGCAGCAATCGATTTGATTGGCTGGTTCGCCAAAGTGCCTATCCAGCTTCTTGGGGGCACAGCAATGATGTGCTCGTACATGATCCCAAATATGCCATTCATCATGTGGATTGGTTGTATTGCGGGATGGGTATTATTGGTTATTGAGGCCATCATTGCTGCACCTCTATGGGCAATCATGCACCTTCATCCAAATGGAGACGACATGACGGGCCGCGCCGGGAATGGATACACCCTTGTTCTATCGTTGCTTCTTAGACCAGTTCTTATGATCTTTGGCATGGAAGCATCTATTGTGATTTCCGCAGTCATTGGTGAGTTCATCAACAAAACATTTTTTGAAGTATTTGCCAATGTATCAGGGGACTTCACTGGAATGTCAGCTTTATGGGGCTTAGCTGCTGGCACACTAATTTATGTCATAGTCCAAATCATTTTCGTCAGAAAATGCTTCAGCTTAATGTTCCAACTTCCTGATCAATTGATGCAATGGATTGGTGGTGGCGGTGCTGGATTAGGACAGTTTGCAGAGCAATTCTCTGCTGCTGCTGACAAAGGTGCTGCTGGTGGTTCTGCCGCTGTAGGTGCTGGTGTTGGATTTATGGCAAATGCAACAGGAAAAATTGGTGGCAAGATAGTTGAGCGTCCAATGAATAGATTGAAAGCACTTGGTGAGCAACAAAAAGGAGCGAATGAAGCGCTTGATGCAGAAGTTGGTAAAGGAGCATCAGGATTCAGAGATAGCATTCCTGGCATGAGGATCAATCCAAATCCAAAATCTATGAATCCATTCAGAAATACCTTCTCAGAGATGAAGCAATCACAAGCACAAAATCAAGCTTATGACAGTGCTCTTTACGGTGCTGCAGCCTCAGATCCAATCCATGGAAGAAGTGATTTTGAATCCAGGTTCGCTACCTCTGCCGCTGACAATCATGCCGCATACAACCATGACCCTTCTGCTGCTGCAGAAGCTATCAGTAAAGCTATCATTTCCGAAAACGTAGGTGGTGGTAGCCGTGCTGACTTCGCACTAGGAACCGCTCAAAGTTCAGCAGGTAACTTTGAAGGAAGACGAGTTCGCAAGGCAATGGCAACGATCAACAAATTCGATCAAGGCATAGGCAAAGAAAGAACCGATAATGTTCTCACTAAGGCTGTAGGCAGTGGAGCCACTGGCGGCACACTAATGAACAAGGCAAATGAGCTATTTAACCAGGATCTAAAAGACAATGGAGCATTTGGCCAAACGCCACCAAAAGGTAATGAAACAGGCGGAAGTGGAGAATAAAAAACGGCACCTTCGGGTGCTTTTTTATTGCCCGTTGACAATTCAACCATAGGCCGTAACATCAAATAAGAACAACAACGGAGACAATATGAAAAATAACGAAGAATTAGTGGAAGTTTATGTATGCATTGAGAACGGGTGGATTGAGAATTTTGAAAGCGATGCGAGCCAATGGCCTGGAATCGAAGTTCATGAAGAAGATGCCTCATGGATACCGATCATTGGAGCCTACTCCAAATCAAAATACAACGAACTAGCAAGCAGCAGTGGGTTCCCTCAAAACACAACCAATGTGTTGGCGAAAATCAATTTTGACGACCTCCTTGAATCCTCTGTTGAGGGTAAAGGCTTCAATTTCAAAATCTATCTAGAAGCCGAAGATGGCAAGCTTAGAAAGGCAACACCAATCCAGCCCCGCACCCCAAAAGCAAGATTGAAGTAAAACCGCATGTCAACTATCAAATTTGATAGTTGATTTTTTTGAAAATTGCTCATTAATGATAGGTAGTCGTGTGACCTTCAACGAACACGACAGATATCAAGGAGATAACCATGTTAGGTATGAACAAAATTCCAGTTATTGAATCATCAGGTGTTGGCGTTTTTGATACAACCAGGGTGAAGGACGTTAGAGCTGTCAGAGTTGGGAATTCCATTTGCGTGACAATGGAAGTTGACGACAGTCCACAGGTCTATACAGCCGATCCTCAAATGTTGGAGTATCTAGCAAATACCTATGGTGGGGACTTGGACATGATCAGCACTATCAAGGCAGGCCCAGACATCTATGAGCATGCTCCAGTCTACAGTCCACCTATCAAACAGAAGAAATTCTGGTAAGTTGCCACACGGATTCTTGTCATTATTATGAGTGGTGGCGAGAGTGCGACAAGGGAGTGGGAGCTCGTGAAATATCCACAAGACAGCACTTAAATGAAGTGCTTTTTTGTTGCCCATGATTTGACATGGACAATTTTATTCGTATAATGAAAATAACCACTTCAAACTGCAACTTGAAAGTGGTCTCCAACATTTGTCCATCGCTATACAAATGCTTGGATTTTCGTCAATAAGCTGGTGTCGCTAACACCAAGCAACAGAAAAGCACCTTCGGGTGCTTTTTTAGTTTCCCCAATCCTTCTTATAGGCAATACATATAAGAAATTGACAATGACGCAAAATATGATATGAATCAAATATAGCAACAATAAAAGGAGAAATTATGAGCAAGATTGCAGCAACAAAACAAGACCTCAAATCAGCACTAACAGCAAATGGCTTCAACTTTGACGATGTGACTCTCGATGTTTTGACGGACGAACTTAATCAGTTTTTTGATAACACGTTCGTTGATGTTTCTGAGGAGGCAGGATCTAGCGAGGAATCACTAGGGCGAGACGAAATTCTGGAAATCGAGAATCTTATAGAAAAACATTTCACCACTAAGGACTCTAATATTTACCACATTCTACATGCGAATGGCCGCAAGCTAGATGAGGCACAAATTAGAAAAATTCTGGAGATTTTTCGAGATCTCATTGACAATATAGCGGAGAAATTCTTTCCTCAATCTCATCCTAAAGAATTCTCCTCTGAAATTGAACCTACAGAGAAAATGACTAAAGCGGAACGGCTTGTCGCCTCTATTGAGGAAGCTCAGGAGGAAGGGGAAAAAGAATCCATGGCTAAGCAGCTCTCTAACAATGTCCAGAGCACTCCATTTGACTATTCAAACAAGGCTAAAGGTCGTGTTATCAAGCTAAAATAAAAAAAGCACCCGAAGGTGCTTTTCATTACTTGTGTTTCTTGGGTTCTGGCAGACAGTAGATGCAACGGAGGCGCCGTGCCTCGTTGTCCAAAAATTCCTGGCTACCTTTGGAGCCTAGGAGCTCGTCCCACTGCTTCTCCATGTACTGCTGGAACAGAGCCGCGATGGTTGGGTGGCTACGGACGATCTGTTCAGCATGCTCGGGATAGAGGCTCAGAAAAGCATACAGAGGGTATTCGTCGGGCTCAGCATCGAAGTTCGGCTGTTGACAGCCGATCACGATCTTCTGCCCTTCTACCTCAACATAGAGGCATGGATAGACCAAGGCAATGAAGATCCCCTCACCTACATTGAGGTTTGTATCGACATGGAAGGCTTCTGGCTCCTCAGCAAAGAGGAATTGGACATACGGATCAGACGTCGTCTTGTGGTTGGATTCCATTGTGGTGCTTACATGAAGTTGGACGCCTTCGCCAAGTCATGTGATTAGCACTCAAAGCAGTCATAGCTTTCACAGTTTTCTTCTCAAGGTATGGATAAAATCAGAATCGGCCTTGGCTTCGGCAACGAACTTCTGAGGGACGTTTGTTACTTCATCAAGCTTTACCCCTGGAGTGCCCTTTCTAACAAAAACAGGCACTCCAGATTTGACAAGCCAGTTTTCAAGACCAGCGGACCACAAAACCCACAAAAGACCGATGCCCTTAACGAATATCACAACAGTGTGGGGAACATCTGTAATTGGGTCGTCCAATACTTCAGCATACAAAACCACCTCGCTATCGATGAAAGTGTCGCTCCCAACTTGCTTGATAGGCAGATCACTCATATTCAACCCAAGTAGCTTTAGTTTGTTGTAGAGATTTTTTATCCCGCATACAGCAATGCACCACCATGCAGCAACACTTCTTCTTTTCCTAATACACACTGAAACCTCGTATTTTTCATAAAATCATACAAGGCAATGTGTGGCTGTCAAGATGAAGCAAATGTGAGGGATATGAAAAAAGCACCTTAGGCAGGTGCTTTTATTGGGATAGTCATAGCATTCCTCAAAAACTTATTCTTTTCAGGCGGCATGACTCACTTTGTTTTGTGCTGCCTGAGCTTGCTTCTCTTCACGAGCTTTCTTGCGAGTCAAGTTGACTTTTTCGGACTCATTCACGGTATTGCCAAACTCGGACTTATCATCAAGGATAACTTCCTTAGCAGCCATGCCTTCGGCTTGAATTTCTTCAGGAGTCTTGCCAGCCAAAGCACCATACTTCATTGCCACTTCTTTGAAAGCCCGCTGAGAAAGAACCCAAGAAGCCAACAATTCCTGCTGGGTTTCATAGGTGGCACGGAAATTACCATTCTTCGCAGCAATTTCAGCCATCGGCTTGCAGAGAAGGTCCTTGAGCTGTTGATTCTCTTGCTCAAGTTCAACACGGCGGCGACGTTCAAATTCCCAAGCTGCCTCTTCCAAGCCAGCCTTACGCTGCGCCTCTTCCAATGCGGCATTGGTTTCTTTCAAAGCACGATTCTGTTTATCAATCGTATCGTCTTGGGAATTGAGCTTGTCCAAAACAGCCAACCCAGCAGTGTATTTCAAAAAGTCGCTCATATTTTCACCCACAATCCTTTTAATTTGTCAAGCACTAATTGTACCTTACCGTACAATTTTAGAAAAATCAACTTTTACGCGATTTTTCAAGCACTTAATGTCATCTATTGAACTTGAGCATTATCTATCAGACTTTTGGTGTAAAAAAATTCTGCTTCTTTAAGGCTCTTCTTATCTTCCACCTACTATAGAAAGGAGTGTAGCCCGCCCAAATACGAAAGATTATGAGGATAGATACTGGGAAAGCAATTAGAGCAAATATAACACATGCTATTGCTTTGACTACTTCTTTTTCCTCTGATGGCCCTGCCAACACTAGGACTCCCAATCCAAAGAAAAAAGGACAAAACATCAATACTGTTACACAGACAATAGTAAGGACAATCTTTATCCACTTAACCGCAAGATCGATCAGCCAATCTCTCAATCCACCATCATCCATCTGAAATCCTTGTCGCTTTGGATAGATGTATGAAAACGAACCGTGCTTGTCAATGCTCCCCAAAGGGATAGCGGCGTTCGCAAAAATAGTCTGAAGTAGACTATAGCACACGTGCTTCGCAGTGCGTGCAACATCTTTCTGATGGGTGCGGCAAACCACATGGAGCCATGCCTGGTTCCCAGCTTTAGCTTGGGCCTAGAGGCTGTCTAACGGCCTGCTCAGTACCGCTGAGGGGTCTGCTACCTGCGGGAAGCAGTGGTGGGCGTCCTATCCCCTCGGAGCGGCACTTGGTGGATTGGCGGGATACCTGTAAGAAATGACAGGGAGGGGCAAAAGTGAGGTTTTTCGGGAGTGCGCAAGCCCTAGCTTAGACAGACACCAAAAACACCAGTTTTCGTTATTTTCATACTCACACCGGTTAGTTACTTATTTCATCTTACCCAGGATAATACAAAGGCAAATTTCGAGGAGGTTGGAGTTACGAGACTTGGCCTTTAGAAATTCGTCGTTATAATTGATGGCATAACAAGAACAAAAAAGGACATGCCATGTCAAAATTTGAAAAACTACTAGAAGATGGTGAGGTAACAGTAAAAACCGTTGGCAAGCCAAAAAATGGCGGTGTAATCAATAAGATGATAGTCGGTTTGACTGCTGCTTTCGCTATCGGTGGAGCTGGGCTATACATACACAATCACTCAGCCCAACCAGAATCCTCTCCTACCACTCCAACAGCCCAAGAACAGACCACTATCAAGGATCAGGGTGTCTTGGCTGCTCTGAAAGAGAAGATCGCTCCTGCGGCCCAAGCTGCTCCTAAAGAGGCAAAATTCCCCATCTATGAGGCTTCCCCCTTGGTCAACAGCAAGAACAAGGATGTGTTGAACCAGGCTGGGAACTTTGAGCTACCCAGCGGCTTGGCAGACAACCAGGTTGCCCGCAAGGTGTCCCAGATCCAGTTCTCTGGCGAGAACTACTACCTGGCATTGACCAGCGAAGCGGAAGGCTACCGCTCTACCGTCTACAACGATGTCGGTCTATATGCCACTGGCAACGGCTACAACCTGTCAGTTCAGAGCAAGCACTACAACGAGAACCTTTTGAAGGCGATCTCCAAGGACAAAAACCTCGTGAGCCAGTTGAGCTCTCTAGCAGGCAAGCATTTCGATCCTGCCACGGCCGGCACCTACAAGAGCCTAGGAATCGTTCCCCAGCGCTCCATGCAGATCTCCCAGCTCATGGGGGAGAAGTTCGAGGAAGGTGTCGTCAACAACATTGCCAAGCACATGGCGAAGAACCCTGAGGCGATCCAACTCCACAACCAGACTCATAAGCCATACCAGCAGTTGGCTCAGGAGCTCGAGGCCAGCTTAGCTCCCAACGAGCGTGCTGCGATTCTCTACCACACCTACAAGGTTGGTGAAGGTGGCTCCTTCAAGTACGGCGAACTCCACAAGGCATTGATTCACTACGGCTTGAGCAAGAACAGAACACCAGAGATGGCCAAGGAGGTAGCTGATAAGTTCACCTACAAATACACCATGAACGGGCAGACCTTCAGCGACGAAAGAGCCTCGATCCTTATCGGCACAATGTTCGCCTCCAAGGACGGCTTCGGCTATGTGATCGGCAAGAACGTTGCCCCAAGAAACTTCAGCGATCTCACATCTGCCATCAAGAAGGCAAATCTCGGTGCTGCAGGCGCCGCACCAGGCGAGCTCAAGATCCCTGATCCCGTTGGAGAGGAAAAAGCCAAGCTTGAAGCGGAGGGCAAGC
Source organism: uncultured Ktedonobacterales bacterium (assembly GCA_966427955.1). Lineage (GTDB taxonomy): Bacteria > Chloroflexota > Ktedonobacteria > Ktedonobacterales > Ktedonobacteraceae > DASYAN01. Next base: position 7,306 of record CBJMBI010000024.1, on the reverse strand, counting down.
CTTTTGATATGGAGCTATCCACAACAGACTTGGACGGCACCAACAAGCTAGATGTCCAAAGCAATATCAAAAACATGAGAGCCAAGGCTCATCCCACCCATAAGCTAAGTGTTGGCATAAGCATGATGTAAAAAAAGCACCCTGTGTGGGTGCTTTTTCATGGGGGAATCGTGTCCTTACATCATATTGATGCCCTGCCCCACACCATGGTGTCCAACACCCCGCTTTGACTTGTGATGCTGAGTTTGTGGAGCTGGATTCTGCATCGTCACCTCAGCTTGAGCTTGGGGAAAATTCTCACTGCTTGGGATGACAACCTGCTGAGCAATAGGTTTGCCTTCAGCCGTCAATTGCTTGATGAAGTCCCCAAGAGGATCTGCCAACTGCTCACCAGTAGGCTTGCTCAAATCAACACCCAACTGGGTCAACAAGCTCTGATCCTGAGGCAATGCACCAACACCAACAAGGTAGTCAAAGGTTGCGGGATCAAGGAACAAGCTGATGATGAGATTCTTGGTCTTGGTGTCCTCTATATCCTTGCCGTTGACGCGAACAATGTAATTGATGTGCTGGGTTACAGCCTTGGCATTCTCAGCAGTCTGATTCTCAGCATAGGTGTTGACTGCCTTGATCAGACCTTTGTAGCGAACAACACCATTCGTGCCGACCTTGGAAGTGAACAACAACAAGGCGTTCTGCTGATGATCAGGCAAGCTCTTGAATCCCTTGATCTGTTCAACCAGAGGCTTTTCAAGCTCAGGACGATTGACAAGAAGTTGAGCCAACATCGCATTGACCTTATCTAGCTTGGCGTTGGTCTCATCGTTTTGCTTCTTGATGATATCAGTGTCCTGCTTGATATCGACCAGATATTTGTCCTGCCAAGTCTTAACGACTGGCACAAAGTGGGCAACCACCCCATTGGGGCTACCCATAGCATAGCTTGCGCATGCGGCAACACTGGTGAAGCCAAAAGCAGTCAGACACAAACGAAGGCGTTTCTTGATCTGCTCGGTGGATTGCTTGTTCTTCTTACCCAGATACAAGATGACAGAACCAATCCCAGTTGCAACAGCACCAGCCAACAAATACTCGCTATGGCGACCAATGATATCAATGGCACCACTTCCAATTGCTGATACTGCGATTGGAAAGTTGTAGAAGGCATTGGGCAAACCAATATGATCACGAACAAAGATCCATGTCTTGTTCGGACCACCCTCCTTCTTAACATCGAAATTCACATTACTTAATTCTTGCTGTTGGTTCTCACTCATCTCGCCCCCGCTGAAAATTAGTACACTATCGTACAACCTTGAAAAATGCAAATTTGTCAAGCGTTTAGCAACACCCCTCTTTATCAAGCCAGAACCAGTTTCCAGCACTCCACTTATCACTGGCTACATGGTGGTAGTAAGTGCTTTCGCTTATTATTTTGAGAAACAGAGTCAATCCTTTAGCTTCCATGTGGCTCGCTTGAATTTCAAGCCATACTTCTGGAGGTGGCGATAGAGATAAGCGCGCTCCACCACATCCTTACCAACCATCTGGTGTAGCTGATCGAAGGTATGCTGAGTTGTATCTACGCCATTGAGAACGGTCAAAGCTTGCCATGGCACATCCAATTTGCGGCGTGCTCTGCGTGGAGGAAGCACCCGCTTATAAGGAATGGAATTGGCATAAAGCTGACCACGAAGATCCCTAATATTCTCTTCTCCCACCATATGGGATAGTTCCCTGTAAGTAACCTCGGTCAGATCAAGACCTTCTGCCTGGACCAACTTTTCCACCTTCTCAATAGTGGTTTCATGATAGGGAATATTCTTTTCGATTAGCAAGGCACGCAATATATCGTAAGAGAAGAGTTCCATGCCGTCTATGGGTAACTCCAAGATCTCGCTAATGAAAAGTTCTTTTGTATCATAGCGCTTCAAACTCTTAATGATCTTGCTCTTACTTGCCTTGCGTTTTGACGTGGTGAGCTTATCAAGCTCTTCGTGCTTGGATAGGACGAAGTGAACACGTTGCTTGCTCATGCCAAGCCTTCTCGCGATCTCGATGATCGTCACCTTCGCACCTTCTTTCTCTAGCTTGGATATGGTGCTTCTGATTTGATGTATCGTTGTTTCTTCTAGCACTTCTTTGGCCCCTTCTTATCTCTTTTATATGGAATCTTGTGCCAATGGAGAATTGTGCGAAACGCTAGAAGCGATCCCTCCTCCCCCATAAGCTTATGGAGCTCGCGCATGGTGTGTTGCGATGAGTCCATATCTCGTAATTTTTGAATCATAGCTTCGACAGCTCTTCTGTTTCTTCTACCATTCTTGAACGGTATTTTGTTCTTGTACAGAACCTCTCTAAAGCCTTGGTAGCTCAGATCACCACCCACCATCTTGTATAACTCTGGTGCGGTATATAGCCCAGTGTTCTTGATGGTTTTTATTTTATCTAAGCGGTTGATCGCATGTGGAATCTCATACCTAGCAAGCATCTTGCTCATATCGGAATCACTCAGTGCGGCAATTCCTTTTATGGGAAGTTTCTTGATGTCTGATAGGTATAAGCCCTCAGTTTGAAATGTCTTCACTGCTTGTGCAATGCACTCGATCTCTTCGCGCTTCCTAAAGCTATCCAAGATGGAAAGCTCGCCAGCCTGTTGCAACACCAATTGAACACGCTGGTTGCTGATGCCTAAATAATTCGCAACAGAGGTTATGGTCGTCTTTGTTCCAATGGCCTTTAGTTCTCGCACTGCCTGCTTGATTCTGACTATGGTTTCCGTTCCTGAGCCTCGCTCTTTTCTCACATAGTCCAATAGGGCATGCTCCTTGGCATGCTGTAGCTGTTGCCAAATGCTCGTCCTATTTGCTTGCAGGTACTCAGAAATTGATATCACACTGACCACGAAACCAGCCTTCCTTAACTCTGTAGCAGCCCCTCTAATCTCATCTATCGTCGCCTTCTTCACATATTTCATTTCTTATATCTCACCTTGAATTTCTGTATTACCCCCTAAAGTCACTCATCGAACCGTGGCTATCTTCCTCCACATTCAATCCTTTACCACTTCCACTGCTTGACCATTCCTCCTGGACACAAGCATAAGCGAGAAATCCTTGACGTTAGGCTGCTCATCAGAAGTATCAAAAACGAAGAATTCGGGGCCGTTTTTAGCCTCGTGCTTCACCTTCTTAATCAATCCTTTCTTCACAAGTCCTTCCAGCTCGCCAGCGACGTTAGCTTGTAGTTCCAACTCCTCGGTAATCCAGGTAGCAGGCACGCCACAATGAACCTCTCTGTACTCTGTAGACATAAGAAGAAGTACGATTTTCATCTGCACTTCGTTCAATTTTGCTTGAGTGATCTTCTTTGCATCTTCAAATGAAATTCCACAACCACCGTTCATATCCGCCTCCTCATCTAACTATTTTTCTAAATGGAACAACGACCCCAGCCTTTTTGGTTGGCAATTCAAGTGCAAGATTGAGCATGTAGTAGTTGTACTTACCTCGCTTGCCCTTTGTGACAACCCCCTTCTTTACCAAAGAGGATATTGCGAGCGAAACTCTGTGCTGTTGCATACCAACAGCCGCTCCAATTTCGCGCTGATCTTTATCAAAGATATTGGTTGATTCTGCCAACTGGTAGAAATATGACACGATGGCTCTCTGCTCCTCGTCCAGATCAAGGCAGTCAACCTTTTCCTTAAATTTCCCAAGATGATTTGCTGGCAATCTCGCCACATCTTGTTCGTCATCAAATGATTCAGCCATTAAAACACCACTATCCATAGCACCTCCAATAAATATGCAATTTTGGTTATTAAAGTCAACAATTCGTTTTCGCCATTATGCATTCGCAACAAGTTGTCTTAGATGAAATTTATTACGATCTTCGATTTCGTCGCCTTCATCGTCTGCAATTTGCTCATATTGCTCTGCCTCCTCCCTATCCTTCTTCAACTGATATTCAGTCAAGAACCTCAATCTATCGCCATTAAACACATAAGCAATGTTGACAAAATATAGGTTAGGAAGTGTGCTTTTGAAGAGAATTTCAAGCTCCAAGAGCTCTCTCAAACATCTAGAAAAGGTGGGTTGGGATATGCTAGGAAATATGGGATTCTTCTTCGCCTTCTCCTGATAGTCCTTGTAGGCAATGTATAACTTATCCTGATTGGATTCGTTACTTAGCGAACTAAGAATGTATTGAAAAAGAAGCTTTGTTGAGTTCTTTAGGTCGGACAAAACGGGAAAAGAGTGGATATAGAGTTTGATGAATTTATCTTTGTCAATCACACACTTGCGACTGAAGTCAAGTGCAACAGACCTCATATCGTCACCATGCGTCACTGAAATCTCTGTCTCACCATCTTTTGCGAAGACTGCTCTAACTCCCTTTTTTGTATTGATCATCGCCATTTCAATACTAGGATTCTCACTGTAAACCTTATGACTCATATTATTCTCCGTTTTCTGTACATGTATTAGAAACAAATTCAATTGTCAATAGCCATTGTAATATTTTTATTCACTTCAGCATGTGCTTTTGAATGAATGCTTTCGACATATGATTAAATTTATTCAAAAAACCACCATGCACATGAAAGGTCATTTTATTCACGCAGCGAATATTTCTATTCAAAATCACTCTCTTTTCTGAATAGAAATATGTTCAACTTGAATGAGAACATTCACGTTATGAATAAATCCTTTCACATCGTGAATAGTGAGATGAGCACTGGCAAGGGTTTCCGCCTGCATTAAGAATAAAGATGTAAGAAGTGAATCAATATCGTTTGCCATTGATGGACATTGTTTTAACATCCATCAAAGATACCAATTAAGTAATTTTGCTCCATGCCCAATGGGTATCATCCTCAGTAATGACTTTTGTACCCCGCTCAGAAAAAACCATCTGCTGGCCCGTCAGCAGACCACGGAGCCGACCTTCGGCGTCTCTATACCGTTTGCTAACGCTTCTCTAGCTGCCCTACGGGCCCTCATCTTCTGAACAGGATCTATCTCGGCCTCTATCCCTACGGGTACAAGCATCATTGCCCTACCGGGATCAGATCGCCAGGTGGTGAGCTTCGCTACAGACTGCTGTGGCCCTACGGGTAGAGACTGCGAAACAGCCGTCTAAATCATCCTCTGATGCCCTCACTTGCCGGGCAGGCTCTTCTTCAAGGGGCTGCCTAGCGGCATGTCCTACGGAGTTCTGATTTGGGGATGGGAGTTGATGTGCCGTTAGGCATGGAAGACTTGTCTTAGGCAGCTACGACTGCCCAAAAGGAGAGCGAAGGCTCTCCTAAAGATGATCCAAAGGACTGTACTGGTTCAGTTGATCGATCTTTGATAAAGCCCAGGGTGTTTCTATCAAACCTAATCTCAAAATGAGATTTTAAGTCTCACATATGAGACTCTAGGAATGCATGCTATCGCCTATTTATTCATCTCCCCGATCTTAAATGAATAGATAAATTCATGGAATGAATAAACTACCCAAGGGGAGCCCTTTAGTCCGTCAGGACGGTCATGGAGCGAGAGCGAAATATCAAGAAACGCCGAAGGCGGCTTCGGGGGTCTGCTGGCCGGTCAGCAGGTAAGTAGCGCTCAAGCGCTTGTACAGCACATCGAATCTGGCAGTTAAAAGCACCTTTAGGTGCCACCTGGTAAGCAGACGACCGCTGTCCATCGAGGAAGAGCCGAGATCAAAGGGAAACAGTTGCGTTTCAATTAATAGCTACAAGCCCACCAATCCTGTCTCTGACTCGCTTACGGTCAAATATGGCACATAGCCGTGCCATATCTTTGCCCACTATTTTTTGTCTCACACATTGACAACTGACTTTTATTTCGTATTTTGTGTCTTTATGAAGAGCACGAGGCAAGAATATGAAAAACGAAGATCAGATGGCCAAAGAAAATGTCGAAGAGCCGACATCCAAGAAAAAGCACTCAGAGAGCTTTGGATTTGTGACATTGCTCAAGAACGACATCAGCTCTCTCAAACAATTCGCCTCGGACAACCCAAAAGCCTTGGAGCTCATTCTCCTATTGATAGAGAAAATGGACGGCACCAACAGCATAATCGCCTCAAGAAAGACACTGAGCGATCTACTTGGGCATTCGGAGAGAACGATCAACAGATCCCTTGCCTATCTTAAGGAAAAGCAAGCTATCACAACATCTAGGATTGGCGGTAGTGTAGTGATTCATCTCAACTCAAAGGTGTCCGGGAAGAAAGGTAGAGGCAAGTTCAGTTTGGAAAAACGGAACGCAACAGTGTTGCTCTCTGAATCAGAACAGGCTGAATCCACGACGGAGACATTATGAATGTTGGATGTATAGATTATTCAACAATACCACTTATCGACCTCGCTTTCGCAAACCTCATCGCTTTTCTGATGGCTGCTCCACTTTGTCTTTTATTTGCCTACATGGACTCCGTAGATGAACGAGAGGAAAAGAAGGCAAACGAGAAGCCTACAGCCATAGAGAACGATGTTCGTGGTGAAAATTCAGAAGCAATCCTGAAGAACGAGCTTTTACTAACTCAACAAGCCAAAAAAGAAGGGGAGCTTAGTGATTAAGCTCCCCTTGATAAAACTCTCGTAGTTCTAAGACTATCTAAGTCGTGGGTATTTAGGCTTTTCCATGACAATTTCGGCTGACAGAGCGTTCACTTCCTCTTCGCCAGTCTCCCACCCGAGATTGCCCGCCTTTAGTCTCACCACGAGCTGCTTTAGCGAGCGTGCTCTATAGAGGAGATCTCGCAGTTCACGCATGGCCGTAACGTGGTCAGGATGGAAGGAGTCGTACTGGATCTTTACCTGCCTGATATGGTAGCCACCTCCCCAAACCTCGATGTAGCTCTGCTCAGTGGGAGTCGCCTCCAAGCAGCGCAACTTGAAACTGGCTGCACTCTCGTCCGAATCCAAAGCAAGGTAGCTCTGGAGCTCACTCGGCTGCTCAAAGGCAATGAACTTGAGGAACGAGTCCTCGAAGTTGCCAGCACGCAGAACCTGCCGATACAGCCTCTCCACGAGCTCCGCCAGGAAGTCCGCATAGCTGCCCACCACCACATCCAGCTTGAACGATTCAATTTCCTGAGATGCCTTGGCATACACCAGGCAGAGCATGGAATCGATGTAGATGTCGCAGTCCCTCTTGATAGCCATCACATCAGCAAGGAGGCTATCGCTGGAAGCGGAGAAAGCCCTTTCAGCGTTCTGCAGCGAAATGTGAAGCTCGTTGATAAGAGCCGTGGACTGCCTGATCAACTCATCATATTTCAAGGTTTT
>CBJMBI010000023.1:0-18194 GCA_966427955.1 uncultured Ktedonobacterales bacterium | reverse complement strand
TGCGAGGGAATTTCAGAGTAGCAAATCCTTCTTTGCAAGAAAGGATGTTGATGTGGCGAAAGAACAAACCCTGGATAACCTCTGGTTGGCACAAGCCTTGTACGACTTGGGAGGGATTCAATTTGGTAATTTTGCAGTGAGCGAGTCGGCAATCAGTTCACCTATTTTTATCAATCCCAAAGTGCTCATCAGTAATCCTACTGCTCTGCGTGTTGCTAGCAAGCTGATGCAGCAGGAAATCGACTTGGCGCAATCACTGCGTCGTCCACGCGTTCATCCCTTTACCATTGTAGCGGGAGTACCAGTAGGTGGATTGCTGTTAGCAACAGCTTACTCACTAGAAACTAACATTCCCTTGATTTATGCACGCAATCGTCAGGAAGGGACTGGCAAGCCTGGTATCGAAGGACACTTTATGCCAGGAGATACAGCACTTATCATTGATGATCTAATTACACGTGGAAGTAGCATTCTCGAGACAGCGTCCCTGCTTGAAGAAATGGGCTTGAAGGTCAAGGATGTTATTGTGTTAGTTGATCGTGAGCATGGAGCTGCTGAACGCTTGCATCGGCATGGATATAATTTGATAAGTATCCTCAAGCTGGATGTTATGCTTACTCACTACATGTCCAGGGGCCTCATTTCGGAGGAGACATACCGCACCTGTGCAGACTATTTACGGAGTAAACAAAAGGAACCATTTACTGGTGATTTGAGCCTCTAGTCACCGATGTCGGCCTGCAGATGCCCCTGGATTGATCCATGGGTAGGAAGCAGGCCTTCCTTAGCTACAAACCTACCTGTGAAAAAACTATTATTGGGTATACTCGTTTATCATATCTTTAGCCTTTTGATGACTTGTTGATAAAAAGTGATATTCAGCGTTTGCTGCCCTTTCTTTAGGAAATATTTCTGCATGCCTATTAGCGCGTGTTTTATTATTGTATGTTCTATATAATTGATACCGAACTTCTCCCATTGTTTCTCGAGCATATTTCCCAGCTGCGCTTTGAGATCTTGTTCTTCCAAGACGATCCCCTGCGTTTTGATTTGGTTGGATATTCCGGTCATCGAGATAACGCCCATTGTCTGTTAGTTCCTGAGAAGGAACTTCGGGAGTGTATAGACTAACCCAACCAAAAGTCAGCCTCTGGATTGAAAGACGGCTGCCAAATGACTATTCACATTCAAGCCTCATTATTGGGAACTATTGATCAGTCTAGAGCGTCATGATAGTGGGAAGAAGCTCTAGTCTTTGAGCCATCAGCCAAACTTCAGCCTTCTTGCAGGATTTTAATCTTTTGATGCTTGAATTTATTCAAGAGGCATGAATTAGTTAATAGGAGGAACCTATGAAGGACTTGTGGATAAGCAAGAAACGATCTCTCTTGGGACTTGCAGGAGCCGTTGTACTCCTAGTTGTCATTATTACCAGTTTCATGATAGGCAAAAGCTATGGAGGATTGACGATACCAACTAATAGCAAAGTTGTTCCTAGCCACTCATTTCAACCATTTGGATCTATTGCTAAAGTTCCTAATGTACCCCAACCTATGGTACCTAGTGCTCCTCAGGACATGACTACGACTGGAGGTCGAGTAGCTGACAGTTCAGTAGCCTCAAGTCTCGTAGGACAGAATACCCAATCACGTAATATCAATCCGCAATACTTGGTTAAGACGCTCAATGTTGATTTGCAAGTTAAAGATACACGAAAAATTGCAGACACTCTGCAAACATGGATTACAAGAATAGATCCTCGTGCAACCACAAGCGGAACTGATTATGAGCAAGTCAGTAATAATTTCTACAAGGTATCATTGACCTTTTCTGTACAGGCAACTCTTTATCCACAGATCTATCGCTACCTGAGAGACTATACAATACATAATGGAGGGCATCTTGTGACCTTCAGCGAGTCAATTCAGGACATGACTAACACCTATGTTGATACGCAATCACGCTTGCAAAATTTACGTGTTGAACAAGCGCGTTTGCAGGATCTCCTCAGCCATGCACAAACCGTGAGTGATATTGTGAGCATTGACCAACAGCTAACCGATGTCGAAGGGCAGATCGAGAGCTATGAAGCGCAACTGAATACCTTAACTAGTCAGGTGACTTTCTATACAGTCACAGTTAGCTTGGAGCCAATAGAGACTGCAATGAATAATGGATGGTCTATTGGTCAGGTATTGCATGACGCCTTTAGCGCATCACTAGCGTTTGGTCAGGGAGTGCTAGGATTGGTCATTTGGCTACTGGCCTTTGGCTTCTACATTATGCCGCTGGTTATAGTTGTCTGGTTGGGGCGAAAGTGGTATCTACGCACGAGGCGACCAATTCTTCCCAAGGTAGAAACGGAGGCTCTTGTCCCAGAAAACCAATAAGCTAGGACCAATCATTGCATCCTTTCTCTGAATTTCTTGGAAACTCTTGCCTGTCCTATCAGCTTGTCCAGTGTGTTAGGTAGAGAGGCTCTCGACATGTTGAGAACCTCTCGAATCTGATGAAGATGGAAGAAGAGAATCGCCATGCCAAAACCTATTGACAAGTCGCTAGCGATGGGTTATTATGTGCCTCGTGGTAAGTCGAACGAGGGCATGGAAGCACAAACTTAGGTGAGTCTTAAGAACATGGCGCATTCGTCTAGCGGCCTAGGACATCGCCCTCTCAAGGCGGAGATCACGGGTTCGAATCCCGTATGCGCTATTTGGAAAGAGACAAGGGGTTTCATCTCCTTGTCTCTTTGTCGTCTTGAAGGTATTTTGCTATAGTAATATTGTCCCTATGAGGATCTTCTCAAATCTCATCTTGAAAGGCAGGATTCCGAACGACGCCGATGAATAAACTCTTATTTGGCCTGTTTGGCTGTATGCTTTTGACTATCTTATTCTCTGCTTGCCGTATAGTCGATGCAAGCACACTTCCCAAAAATCCAAAAGCACTCATGGGAGCATCACTGTTTATAACCACCGATGTAACGGTTAAGAAAGGGCAATCGCTCGATCTTGTTGATACTGTATCCAATCCGCATGTGATCGCAAACGGCTTCTACGATGCGAGTGGGAAAGTAGAAAAACCGTCAGAGTCTGGTGCCCCTCAGATTGGGACCATTAATTTCAGTGGGAATGATACACTAACCATCGGTCCATTCAACACCGCTGGTGATTTTCATTACTACTGTACAATTCACCCAAACATGAACCTGCTCGTCCATGTCACAGCCTAAAAAAGAGCAAACGCAAAAAGAGTATAGTGTCCATAAACAGGTTCTATACTCTTTTTGCGTTTGCTTAATGGTCGGTCAATTCCTGAAACTCTTCCAGGAGTCTCACCTCCAAAAAATTATAGGAGAGATGATGGTTGATCACTATCTGAAGAAAGATCTCTTGGCAACAGAACTTCCGCAGCAGAAATCCTCTACATTGCATAAGTTAGACATCAGGCACAAGATATGCTATGCTCTTCGCCATAAAGTTTCTCACTTTCAGCGATTTTCTAAGAACAAGGAGAAGCATTGCCTGCTTGCTCCAGTCGTTACATGTAAAAATAAATAATGTATGTTCAGGTAGCTTCAGTTTGCTGTACCATATGTGTGAGGTATCACATACTAGAAAGAGAATTGTAGTAGCATGTCTGACATTCAGATCAACCGCTGGGCGTACACTCTAGTCCATTACTGTCTTGACCTCAAACCAGGAGATATTTTCGCTATCCAAGCCACACCTCAGGCTAGTCCCCTTATTGAAGCGGTCTATCGTGAAGCGTTACAGGTAGGAGCACAGCCTGTACCAGTTATCGAACTGGAAAGTCTCGAAGAAATTCTCTTGCGCGAGGGAAATAATGACCAACTTGCAAATGCGTCCCCAATAGCACGTGTGTTGGCTGAACAGGCGAATGCACGTCTCGTCATCTCATCCAGGAACAATCCACGTGCACTCAACAATATTGATCCAGCGCGTACGGCCAAATATCACCAGTCACTCTCTCCCTTATCCAAGATCTATCGTCAGCGTGAGCAAGCGGGCGCGTATCGTTGGTGTAGGACGCTGTACCCAACCCATGGTTATGCTCAAGAAGCTAGCATGTCTCTCAAAGAATTCGAAGAGTTTGTTTACGATATTTGCTTTCTCAATGATCCAGATCCGATTGCTCGCTGGAAAGAACTCTCGATGCAACAGCAACGACTGGTAGATTGGCTTGATGGGCACGATCGTGTGCATATCATTGGAGAGGGAACAGACCTGACCCTTTCGACCAAGGATCGTATTTTTATCAATAGCGATGGCAAACGGAACTTTCCCAGTGGGGAATTATTCACCAGCCCTGTTGAAAATAGTGCCAATGGAGTCATCCAATTTGATATTCCTGCTACCTATGGCAACCGGGTTGTAGAAGGAGTACGCCTCGTTTTTAGTGAGGGGAGAGTTGTCGAAGCCAGTGCGCGGCAGGGAGAAAATTTTCTTTTGCAAATGCTTGATCTGGATGCTGGAGCACGTTATCTTGGGGAGTTTGCTTTTGGCAATAATCAACGTGTCAATCGTGCTACCAGGAATATTCTGTTTGATGAAAAAATAGGAGGAACAGTGCATATGGCTCTGGGTGCCTGCTATCCTGAGACTGGAGGTATTAATCAATCAGCATTGCATTGGGATATGATCTGTGATCTACGGACCCGTGGCGAGGTATGGATTGATGATACACTCTTCTTAAAAGATGGGGCAATTCTGATATAATTCTGAGGAGATAGCAGTGCATTAGTGAGACTAGAGGGTGAGGCATTTATTGAGTCAAGAACAACCTATAATTTTCTCAACCATTGATGATGTCCAACAAGCCATGCTTAGTCAGGGTTATATCGCTGACCGTGGTCTGGCTACTGCTATCTATCTTGCTCTCAAACGGCGTAAGCCCCTACTTCTAGAGGGGGAACCAGGAGTAGGAAAAACAGAGGTTGCCAAAGTGCTTGCTGTACTCCTGAATACAAGATTGATCCGTTTACAATGTTATGAAGGGATCGATATTAGTACGGCTGTTTATGAGTGGAATTATACACGGCAGATGCTCTATATTCGCCTAGTAGAGGATAGCAGTATCAATCGTCAAGGAGAACTCAAAGAGATTTTTGGTACTGATTTTCTACTGCAGCGTCCACTCCTTCAAGCCATTGATCCCAGCAATCTTACCCCTCCAGTCTTACTAATTGATGAATTGGATCGTAGTGATGAGGAATTCGAAGCCTATCTTCTTGAGCTGCTCTCAGACTTCCAAATCACTATCCCTGAAATTGGTACCATCCAAGCGAAGGAACCCCCTTTTGTTATTATTACATCAAATCGTACCCGAGAGATCCATGATGCCTTGCGTAGGCGCTGTCTCTACTACTGGATTGACTTTCCTACACAAGAGAAAGAATACCAGATTATCCTGGCTCGTATGCCAGACGTTCCCCAAAGATTAGCCAAGCAGGTTGTCCAATTTGTGCGTGAATTGCGTGATCTCGATCTCTATAAAGCTCCAGGTGTAGCAGAAACACTTGACTGGATTAGCTCATTACTTGCGCTAGATCAGCAAGAATTAGTTGAGGGGACAGTACGTGATACTCTGGGTGCATTGCTCAAATACCAGGATGACATTCTCAAAGCAGGGGATAGTAATCTGGGTAAGCTCCTTCAGAAGATACGAGGAAAAATCTCGCGATGAGTATGCTGCCATTGAACGACAATACAAATGATGGCTTGTTTAGCATCGCATACGGAGAGCGCTTGCTCCATCGCTTGACTACATTTGGACATCTCCTTTGGGAAGTCGGTATCAACGTTGGGCCACATCAACTACAGGATTTGGCAGAGACCTTAAACTCTATTGACCTTACTAACCAAGAAGATTTCTACAACACGCTCAAGTGTAGTCTACTTACCCGGCATGAGCAGGAACTAATCTTTAATCAGGCCTTCTCTTACTTCTGGTTACAAAGTGATCTTTCAGATCGCGGGAAAAATGATGGTGTCAGGAAGAGCAGAAAACGTGCTAATAATCAATTCCGTCTTCCACCTTCTAAGCGTAGAAGTTTGACTGAGCATCTCAATAGTCATGAACAACGTAAAGAATTGCATGGCAAGAAAATAGATATTAAGCAGCCCCGGCTAAAATACGATGAAGATGAACAGGAACAGGAGGAAGGTGATCCGCAAGGGACAGCATATAGTCCTATTGAACGTTTGCGCAAAAAAGATTTTGAGCAATTTAGCTGGGAGGAGGAGCAGGAGGCTAAAAGGCTTATGGCTGAGATGCATTGGAATGTGAGTTTGCGTTCCACAAGGCGCAAAATTCCTGCACGCCATGGCTCATACCCGGATATGCGTCGGATGTTGCGTCGTAATCTGAAGCAGGGAGGAGAGATAATTGAGTTGGCATGGCGCAAGATCAAGCGCAAGCCGCGTCCTCTAGTCATTATCTGTGACATTAGTGGGTCGATGAGTCTCTATTCACGTCTGCTTTTGCACTTCATTCATACAGTTTCCAATGGGCGTTTGAAGGTTGAAGCATTTGTCTTTGGTACCAGACTCACACGTATCACCCACCAGTTAAAAAAGCGCAATGTAGATGAGGCAATCAAAGATGTTTCAAAGGTGGTACAAGATTGGTCAGGAGGCACGCGTATTGGCGATGCACTTCACCACTTTAACCACGCATGGGGACGGCGTGTTCTGGGGCAAGGGGCCGTTGTACTAATCATTAGTGACGGTTGGGATCGTGGTGATACTCTGATATTACGCAGTGAGATGGATCGTTTACAGCGTAGTTGTCACCGTCTGATCTGGCTTAACCCGCTGCTAGGATCGCCTGATTATCGTCCTCTAGCTCTTGGCATGAGAACCGCTTTGCCTTTTATCGACGATTTTCTGCCAGCCCATAACCTGGAGAGCTTGTTGAACCTGGGTAGATTGCTTTCAACCATTGATGAGAGTGGATCAGTGCGTAGTGCTGGAGCATATCACAAGGGAAGAGTTGCTTGGAAGTCAGTATAGTAATCTTGACCCATAGTTGTGGAATACTTCACTATCCAGCGCGTAACTTCCGTTAGCTTCCTTCGTCTTTATTTGAGAAGCATTCTATTTGGTATCATCTTATAGTACCCAAATATAACTGGAGGAGAACAAGAACGGGTTGTCACCCACAATGATTGAATCTACTGTCAAGTATGCTGCATAGAAAAGGACAAAGATTAATGTCAAGTAATTATGTCAATCCGAACGATCCAACTCGACGTCAGCCATATCAATATCAACCACAAGGGCCCCTGCCCCCACAAATTCAGCCTGCTAGCTCGTTGTATGGTGCACCAACGGTACCAGTGCGACAGGAAGATAACAACCAACCGAGAACACCATATCCTCAGTATTCGCCGCCAGGTCCACAGCCGCAACCCAAACGTCGTCGCAGAGGTCGTACCATTGGATGTCTAAGTGTGGTGGCTATTTTGGTTGTCTTTGTGGTACTCGCCGTAACCACAGTCTCAAAAGCTCTGGCTTTTGGCTCGGTTATCTCTCCTAAAGCGCCACTGAGTACAGATACTGGGTATATGAATACGAGCGATCGTACAAACCTTCTGGTGTTGGGCTATGGTGGTGGTGGGCATGATGGGGCGTACTTAACTGATTCAATGCTGATAGTTAGCGTTCTTCCCCAAAGTCATCATACATCGCTTATCTCTGTCCCTCGAGACCTCTGGGTTCAATATCCTCCAAATTCGGGGAACTATACCAAAATTAATGCAATCTATAATGAGGCCTCCAATAATAATGCCAATTCCGAAGTCGGAGGGCAAGCAATAGACCAAAAGGTTTCGCTTATTACGGGGTTGAATGTCAACTATTGGTTAACTATTGACTTTACCGGATTTAAGAAGGTAATTGACTCTATTGGTGGTATTGATGTGAATGTCCCTGACTCGTTTAATGCATGCTATCCGAAAAACGATGATGCGGAAGTAGATTCCAGTTGGATTACAGTTCAATTTAACCAGGGGATGCAGCATATGGATGGTAACACGGCGATCGAGTATGCCCGTGCACGTGAGCCAATGGAGGTGTGTGGACAAGGTACCTCTGAGAATCTGGCGGAGTTGACCGATTTTGGACGCTCTGCACGACAACAGATAATTGTCAAAGCGGTACTAGCAAAAGTCAAACAGATGTCTACTTGGCCTCGTCTCTATGATGTGATGGATGCATTAAAACAAACGATCCACACAAATATGTCTCTTGCAGATTTATCTGCATTCGCATTAAAAATGGATCTAAATGATCCAAATGCTGCTCATATTGGTTTAAGCAATCAAAATGTGTTGCAAGATAGTCAATCTCCTGATGGACAATATATCCTTACAGCAAATGGAGATTGGAATGCTATTCCGGCATATATACAACAACACTTATATACATGAGGGAGATGGAAGATGTCACGACGTGATGCTCGTGTAATCGGTGGAGTCTACCGTACAGGGCAGCTTATTAGTGTAGGCGGTATACTGACAATCTATACCGCCTATAACCATAATACCAATGATGTCGTAGGACTCTACATCATCGAATCTCTATCTCCTGGGCAGATCCAGATAGTCCAACAGTTCCAGTCAGTCCTTGACAAACGGCGGTTAATACGTTCTCCCCATGTAATTCGTGTCTATGATTGGGGTATTGATGGAAACCGTATTTTTATTATTACCGATCCGCCGCGTGGAGTAACTTTACAACATCTATTTGATCATGAAAATATTGATCTTTCCCGTGCTCTTAGCTTGACTCGTCAGCTAGCGGCAGGGCTACAGGCACTCCACGAGCAGGGTCTTGCAGGTTTGGATCTCCGTCCGCAACTGATCACGGTCAATACTGTTGGGGCTACTGACCGAGTCCAAATAGATGATATTGGACTGCGCTCGTTGTTGCTTGCACTGGGTTACGTCAGTAATCAGCGTAATGATGATATCGGCTACCTTGATCCACGCTATACTCCTCCTGAATATATTTATGGTGGGCAAGTTGGTCCGTGGAGCGATATTTATCAGGCAGGACTGCATTTATTTGCTTTGGTCACGGGACGCTATCCATTCACTGCAGACACCCCAGCACAAACAGGCATCATGCAGAGTACCAGCCCAATTCCGCTTATGAGCCAATATGTCAATGCAATTCCCGTCATGTTGCAGAGTCTGGTTGAACATGCTTTGGAAAAGGACCCGGTTAAGCGCTTTGCCAATGCCAGTGCATTTATTAATGCATTGGATAATGTTATATCAGCAACACAGAATGAAAAATATAAAAATACTCCTGATACTATTGTGCCTCCATCATCAAATATCAATTTGGCCATAGAGATGCCACAAGGTGATATTACAAAAAGTACGACGCTTATCGAGTATTCTTCAGGCATGATTCAGACAACGACAGAGGAAACCATTCCCAATGTCTTCTCTGAAGAAGGCGTTTATGCTTATCTGTGTTGTCAGGTGAATGGGGATCAGCCACAGCGCTTTGCAATCACGCAAAAGAGTGTGATTGTCGGACGCTTGGACCCTAAGCGTGGTGTCCATCCCGACATAGACTTAGCCTCATTAGATTTAACCAAGACTATCTCAAGGTTGCATGCGCGTATTCGCCTTGAGGGAACTTCTTTCTACATTGAAGATCTCAAAAGCCAGAACAAGACACGGCTTGGCGGATCGATCCTTACGCCATTAAAAGCTGAACTGCTACAGCATGGTGATAAGATTCAATTTGGATGTGTGCACATGACCTTCGAGATCCCCGGCATGAGAAAGGGGCCTGTATTCAAGAATATACAGTAAGGTATAGAGCAAATCTCAATATTTATAAAAATGGTGAAGTGCCTCTTCCTCTGGCGATTTATCTTTGAAGAATGCCGCTTCATTGCGTTTCACTGCAATATAAGATGTCGCAAGCAGAGGTCCTAGTGCATCAAGCAGCACCTGATCGTGCCCCAGTTCATCTAGTGCCTCATCGAGCGAGGTGGGTAGATGACGAATGCCACGGAGCTTGCGTTCCTCGTCGCTATAATGACCTGGATCGATCTGCTGTGGTTCACCTGGATCGATATTCCTCTCGATGCCATCGAGACCAGCAGCAATAAGTGCTCCCAGGACTAGGTAAGGATTGCCACTGTGATCTGAACATTTCAGTTCCAGATTGGTTGCCTCAGCCTCACGTCCCCAGAAAGGTGACGGAATGCGGATGGCTGCTTCGCGATTATCAAAACCATAAGCACCATAAGCTGAACTCCAGAAGTGTGGGAGCAAGCGGCGGTAAGAATTGGGGCATGCACAGCTAATAGCCACAAGTGCATGTATGTGATGGAGTATCCCACCAACAAAGTATCTTCCAAGTTGACTCAGGCCACCGTGTCCACTTGCGTCATAAAAGAGGTTCTGATTGGGATGTTCGCTATTTGTTGTTCCCCATAGGCTCAGGTGGATATGGGCTCCGCTCCCTGCTTGATCAAGGAAAGGTTTGGGCGCAAAGGAGGCGTAGAGGCCGAAACTTCTGGCAACACCGCGTAACGTTTCACGAACGAGACAGACAGTGTCTGCTGCACGTAACGCTTCGGCGTGATGGAGCGAAAGTTCTTGTTGAGCTGGTCCAAGTTCAGTATGAAACAACTCAATTGAAAGACCTTGCGCTTCTAGAGTCGCCAAGGCCGCATCTATAACCTTGGCCTGCTCATCTAATCCAATACTGCTATAGCATAGACTATGATCTGCTGGTACATATTGCCCATTCTCCTGGCGTGCTAGATAAAATTCATGTTCAAAACCGACCTCGGCTCGCATGCCCAACGTGGCGAGTCGTGCGATCATACGTTTAAGAAAACTACGAGGGCAAGCTTCCCAAGGGACCCCATCAAGACGTACCAGATCACAGAGGAGACTGCCAGTGTGGGGGACGTAGGGTAAAATGACAAATGTTTCGGGATCGGGGATGAGGCGGAATTCACCAACCGGGCTCATTCCATCGACGGAGGCCAGAGTTTCAACACCAGTAAAGGCTTGCATTGCCAGTGACTGTCCGATACCTTCACGCATGCGGGTTGCTAATTTGCTAGCATGGGTGGCCTTACCACGAATAATACCACCATTATCACAATATAAAAAGCGTACTAGGTGTAAGTTCATAGCCTGAGTTCGCTGTACAACATCTTCAATCTTCATGATATCTGTTCTCCAGTTCGCTGTTCCACCAGACAATGCAATGTCAGGGAGCGTAGAGAACAAAACTTCTAATGACGGTCTCTACGCTCATTACACCATTGATAGGCTGAGCCTGTTTAGAAAGCTTATCCAGGCAATAGTGCATAAACAGAATTATTACAGATAGCGAGCTACAGAAATTAAATCTGATAGCAATCCCTGGCCTGTCTGTAACCTGCCAGCTCCGGGCCCAATAACAGTCACTTCGGAGAGGGTATCTGTCTGAAAGGTAATAGCATTCATCACACCATCTACACGTGCTAGTGGATCATGCAACGGAAGACTCACAGGCTCTACGCGAGCTTCCAATGTAGTAGCTTCATTAGCAGTACCTATTTGTAAAGAAGCAATGAGCTTGATACGCTTGCCCTCATTAGAAGCTTGCTGTACCTGCTCTTTAGTAAGAGTAGTAATGCCACGGCGTATTACCTGTTCGGGTTTGAGCGTCTGACCAAAGACGAGCGATGCTAGGATCAGCGTTTTAGCAACGGCATCATAGCCCTCAACATCAGCAGTTGGGTCAGCTTCAGCATAACCTTGAGCCTGAGCTTCTGTGAGCACATCTGCATAATCGCGTCCGCTAGCCATCGCACTCAAAATGTAGTTTGTTGTGCCATTAAGGATGCCACGAATAGCACGTACCTTTGCACCGGCCAGACCTTCGCGAAAAGTACTGATTACAGGAGTACCAGCCATGACGGTTGATTCCATTCTCAGCTGAACTTGATGTTCTCGTGCTAGATCAAAAAGTTCTTGTGCTGCTAAGGCTACTGGCCCTTTATTAGCAGTGATCACATGCATATTCTGGGTTAGTGCAGCTCGAATATGACTGATTCCTGGTTCGGCATCTTGCAAATTCGTCCCAGTAGCTTCTGCTAGCACATCGCCGCCAGTTGCACGCAACCCTTCAAGGGGATTGGCCCAATGTTTTATACCAGGGTGTTTTGTGAGTGGTTGGCGTTCTGTAGCCAGATTCAACAAAGTAGGAATATCTAGCCCATCTTCGCGATAAATAAAACCATGACGAGCATTGGCGACACTTACCAACGTTACCTCGAAGCCAAAATCACGTTGCAGCAAATCCTTTTTGATAGCTAGTAGTTCAGCCAGCCCTTGGCCAACAACTCCAAAACCAATAATGGAAAGACGTAACTTTTTCATAATCGAATAACCTAAATGAATCTTTCTAGATCCAGTCTAACTTGAGACGATCAAGGATACGCTTGAGCATAGTCAGTTCCTCAATATTTAGGAAGCGTGCGATGCGAACATAGACAAGCACGCCGACAAATAGCTCAATGAGCAGTTTGATACTAGCAAATATCGTACCACCAAATTGCAATGTTGGTTGTGTTGTCGTAACTAGAAGCCGGTCTAGGAGAAGACGTGTAACAATCAGGCAGGTGCCCATCACCAGAGCTGAAACTAGGACGCGCATAATAAACTTGGCAGTCACTCGCAGGTGCAGATCTCCAATCCGTCGATGTAGCAGCCAGTATAGTGCCGCTGCTTCGAGCAGTCCGGCGATCGATGTCGATAAAGCCAGGGTTCCAAGTCCCCATTGGACTCCCCAAATAGCCACATGAATCAATATCAAGCTCAAAATAATCTTAATGACAAATTGAGCTATACTTACTACTACAGGAGTAAGGCTATCACATAGTGCATAAAATGAGCGTGTCAAAATTTCGACTGCGGCTAGCCCTGTCAGACCTAATGCAAAAAAGGCCAGTGGTATAGCAGTCGATTGAGCTTCTTGTAGACTATAGTGGCCGTGCTCAAGTAGGACTTGGATAATAGGGAAGCCAAGTACAATCAAACCAACGCTGGAAGGGATCGAGAGGAAAAGAATATTGCGTAACGTCTCTAGGATCGTATGACGTACACGATCCATACGTTCCAGGGCAACATTCTCAGCCAGCGTAGGAAAAGTTGCAGTTGACACTGCCATCCCAAAGATACCTAATGGTAACAGGACGAGTTGGAATGCCTGATAGTACTGTGTAATGGCGCCATTGACGCTGGTGACTCCTACAATAAGAAGCATCAGTTGGATCAGACTGCGATCAACAAAGATCGAGATATAGAGCATAGTAGCATTAATAACGCGAGGAACCATCTGACGAGTAATCTGTAATACACCTGGATGACTCCAGTCGAAGACAAAAGAATAATGCATACCAGCTTTACGCAAGCCTGGAAGCTGGATACCAATCTGGAGCACAGCCCCTAATACCACTCCCCATGTTGCTGCATAAATGGCAAACTGATCATTATGCTGACCAGTGAGCATAAATATTACCCCTGGTAGCAATCCGACAATCAAACCAACATTATATAGTACAGTCCCAATGGCTGGTAAACGGAAATCTTGCTTTGCATTGAGCACAGAAGTGACAATCATTCCAGCGCCCAATGCAATTGCTTGTAGCAGCATAATTCTCGTTAGCGAAGCAATCAGATTAAGCTCAACGGGATTATGTAAACCTGGATTATAGAGTGGTACAAGTACAGGAGCAAAAATAATGGCAAAGAGAGCTAATCCACTCATTACTGCAATTGTCAGATTGAGCGAACTGCTAGCAATGTGCCAAGCTGTCTTCTCATCATTCTTGCTTATCATATAGTTGGTAAAGACAGGAATAAAAGCAGAGAGGAGGGCTCCTCCAGCAATGATATTGAAGAGAAAGTCAGGAATAAGAAACGCTTGCAGATAAGCATCCGAGGTACTGCCAGTGCCAAAGACGAAAGCAAAAAGGGAGGTACGTAGTAGGCCCAGAACGCGGCTGGCAACAAAAGCACTAGTGAGAATGAGTGTTGCTTTGCCAATGCGAACCCGCTGTAGCGCCCCAGTATCTTCTTTTGACGAAGCCATTACTTCAGCACTCTCCTCCCGCTGCCAACTAAAAATAGCTTTGCTGTTTTTAGTGTCCCCTGTTCTGGCGGAGGGGCTGGCTGTTCTTTGCGTTCCACAAATTTCTCTACTATGTACAATACTTCACAGGCCGTTTGGCCAATGTACGCTAATTTGCATTATTGCAGGTCAAGCAGAGCATAATTCCCCCATTCTAGCTAGCAGGCTAGAGGGTCAGATGATACCTGCACACATTGATAGGTGGAGGGAAAGGTAGACTGTATTTGGCAATTTATTATATGTTGTATTGAAAGCACCCATCAATCAGTCTGCGAGCAGGTAGCTATGAGATGATGATTAGTGCTAGTAGCTAGCTTCTCTTTTGACTATCGGTCTCAGCGGTCTCAAACAAGAGGGTGACTAGAGAGATCTCATTGTGGATGGAAGTCCCATGTGCTTTCTGCTAAGTACAGGTAAAATTGACACCATCGAGAAAGGTCGATACAATCGCTGGAAATGATACGTACAAAACGATGTACCACTGGAGTGTATTCGAAAAAAAAGTGTGTTACGAGGAGATATCAAGTCCATATGAAACATCTCAATACTGTTATTCTAGCGGGTGGCAGTGGAACACGATTGTGGCCATTGAGTACTCCTAGCTTCCCTAAACAATTTTTGCCACTTCCTAGCGGGAATAGCATGATACAGGAGACATTGCTACGAGTTAACTCACTTGTCCCGCCTCAACAATCCTGGGTGGTCACAGGATGTAATATGGCTGACCTTGTTGAAGAACATCTTCCATCAATTTCTTCTAATCATATTCTACGTGAGCCTATGGGACGTGGATCAGCACCAGCAATTGCATGGGCAGCAGCAACTATCGCCCAGCGAGATCCTGACGCCATAATGGCTATCTTTAGTGCTGACGCTGTCATTGAGCATGCCGAAAGATTACGTCAGACGCTTCATCTGGCCTATGAACTAGCTGAGCAAGGCAAACTTGTCACCATTGGCATTGAACCTACCACCCCAGAAACAGGCTATGGTTACATTCGTTTTGCCCAGCAAATCAGTGAGGGATATGGATACCGGGCATTCCAGGCTGAGCGTTTTGTAGAGAAACCCAATCTGGAAACAGCGCAAAAGTATCTGCGTGACGGGCGCTATGTATGGAATGCGGGTATATTTATCTGGAGTGTTAGAAATATTCTAGAAGAATTCAAGCAATATTTGCCTGATATTTTAGAAAAGATACAGATCATTGTCCAAGCACAAGGAACAGATGATCAACAAAAAATCCTTGATGAACTCTGGCCTCAATTACAATCTATCACCATTGACTATGGGATCTTAGAAAAGACAACCAATTCTGAAAATGCTAATCTTGTGGTTATTCCTGCTCAGCTTGGTTGGAATGACGTTGGAAACTGGGAACAATATGGAGCACTTTTCCCAGCAGACGAACAAGGAGTCCGAGCGATTGGTGCTCATGTAGGATTGGGAAGCCAGAATGTGATTGTGTATAATACTACACCTCGTCGTATCTACACTATTGGTCTAGAGGATGTAATTGTTGTTGAGATGGATGATCTAACTGTTATATGCCACAAAACGCATGTGCAGCGTGTTAAAGAAATAGCAGAGCAGCACAACAGCAAAAAATGATTTAACATCTATCTATAACAGTTCCTGATGCGGCTTGTTGGAAGGCTCTCGAAGTTCCTGGGAGCCTTCCAAACAGCGTACCATGCTGCTTTTCTAGTGGGCACGCGTAGTGATTCGAGTATTTAGATCGGCTCCTCTTTTGGATGAAAGGCTTATGCGTACAGAGTAGAAATCAGGATATGATATAATAGAGGTGGATGAAACCCATTCAGAAAGGGGGTTGCTTGCAATGCTTTCTGAACAGCTTAGAGTTGGCAAAGCAGGTGACCAACCACTAAGGATAAATGATTTGCAATCGCTTGGCCATTACACTCCACACTACCTACACATTCTATTAGAAGGTGATGCACAACCACAGATACATGTACAATTGTCCTCTGCTATGATAGACTTTCAAAGGAATGTACAACAAGCTGTCTCAGCATCACGCTGGTGTCAAGGTTGCTTCCTAGTAATTCAGATACTCATATTTTTGAGGGGGCTACTAACCCACGCTATGATGGCATAGCACTCGGTTGGTAGCGGTTTTTGTGGATAGAGTTTAGCGTAGCAAGGAAGGAATAAAAAAATATGGCTACACGTCCATATCGTCATAGTATCCCAGCAGAAATTTTAGCGCTCTCGCATGAACGTGATCTCTTACGTAGGCGTGGTCAGTACGAGCGTGCAGATAGAATCAAGCGCGAGATTGAAGATGCTGGCTATGCCATCAGAGATAATCCACGTGGTGCTCATTTAGTAACTCTACCCAGCATCGAAACCGATGGGAAGCTGTATCGTACTGTACGCCAGTTTCCATCGTTACTTGATGAAGATGACCTCTATACCTTCTCAGTCAATATCCTAGCACAAAACAACAGTGAACAAACTCGCCGCTGTGTTGAGAGTGTCCTTCGCTTTGCTGGCAATACCAACCTTGAGATCATCCTAGTTGATAATGCATCGCAGGATGGTATTGATCGCTGGGCCGAAATATTCAAGCGTGATGAGCCTCGCTTACACTTTATACGTGCTTCGCGTGTAATGGGAGTAGCTGAGGCACGAAATCTCGGTTTGAAGTGGAGTAGAGGCCAATACATTCTGTTACTCGACTCCAACGTAGAACTGACAGGTGACATTTTTACGCCTCTGGAAAAAACGTTCAGAGATCACAAGGTAGGCCTGACTGGCTTACGTGGTTTGTGCACTGACGATCTGCGGCACTTTAAGGAAAGTGAACAGCTTGAGGTTGAGGTTGTTGATGGCCTGTGTATGGCCTTTAGACGCACGCTGCTCAAGCAGACAGGACTGTTTGATGAGCGCTATCGGTTCCCACAGTATATGGATATTGACTTCAGTTTTGCCGTACGAGAGACGGGAGCGCAAGCTGTACGTACACCTTATCTCCCTATCACATATCATGCAGAGCAGCTCAGATCCGACAGATCAGATGCCGAATTCATGCGTTTGACCAAGCGTAATTTTTACCGTTATCTTCAGAAATGGGGGGATCGAGACGATTTGCTGCTAGAAGAGTAGGTTGTTTCTCCACCTTCTATTCTGGATGAAGAGAAAATATCCCGAAATTGAGTCCAAATGAGCCTCAACTTCGGGATATTTTTGCTAATCTAGCATTAACGGGATACGCTGCAATCCCGTTTCTTCATAGTGATGATAAGCAATAATTGAATCATAAGGAATAGCCCCTTTTCCCCGTTGAATAAATGTATGATTAAATGGTCCAGAGATAATAAGCCATATCCAGGGGATGCGTTGTTCTTGATTGACACGCTCCATATTTTGGCGGTCAATCTCGCTGGCCCGATCAAATCCTGTGGGATGGCTATGGTAGACGCCGACAGTCTGCCCTGGATAGCTCAGTTCCACGGCCAGTAAATCTTCGGGAGCAAATTCAAAATAGACAGGTGAGTCAAAAACGTTAGCAAGTGGAACGGCCTTTTCTACATACCAGTTCTTGGCTTCATCTCTATATCCCAGCAGTACTCCACATGCCTCAATACTAGGCCGTCCACAGATATCCCTCAACAACGCTTCTTGAGCCACTTTACTTAGAGTTACATGCACATCATTAAAATTTGTCATCAGATTTTTTCCTCTATTGTCTATAGTTATTTTTCATCTCAAGCGAAAGCTATGATTGCTTGAGAGTCCCCCTATTTGTAAGTATATCATACCGAATGTTAGTATAATGCCTGGGTAGATACTTTTTATATACAAGAACATGTGTATTATTTTTGTCTCATAGTACCTTATATCTTGCATTTTTATGTGGACTAGTGCATAATGCATATAAAGACATCGGCATTTATTGGTTGAGAGGAGTGTAAGTGGCATGTTGGCTATGGCACGCAGTTGCGCAGTTGTTGGCCTAGAAGGGGCCCTCGTTGAGGTAGAAGTTGA
>CBJMBI010000022.1:0-18328 GCA_966427955.1 uncultured Ktedonobacterales bacterium | reverse complement strand
AGCTGGAGTATTCATGTGGAAGATGAATCCTTTCAATATATTTTATAAGAGAGTTGTTGGCTGTGTTAGATAGACTTCAATCTCTGCTATTTTCTTATTATAGCAGCCCACCTGGGTACAGGAACGGCCGAGTGTGCTGCCCTTGCGATCAGGGCTCGAATGGATTCTGCCCCTACGACAAGTGGGCTATCAATGAGACCATCAGATTGAATGAGGACCGCGCTCGGCGTTCTATCAACGCCGTAGAGTGTATCGATCTCGTTGTCGCGTTGGAGCACGACATGCGTGAGATGATACTCAAATGCTTTTGGGCGATTGGCCTGAACTGAGCCACGACCGAGCAAGGCCACGGTCAGCTGATCCGCGTAGTCTCGTTGCCAGCGTCCAACCTCCGGCAAGAGCGCGGAGCAGGGAGCACAGGTGGGATTGGTGAAGATAAGCACAATGGGCTTTTCGATCGCACGCAAGGCATCAAGGGAGATAGTCTCATCATCAAGACCACGACCTGAAAAAGCAGGAGCTTTTGTACCAACAGGCAGGCCTGCCATCGGCTGCGCTTGCTCTGGGGTTTCTACCGCCATCCGTGCTTGAGCAAGATGGCTCTCTACTTGCTCGATGCGTAGGAGCAGCCGCCCTTGTTGCCGCAGCACGTGCAGGAGCAACCAGCCCTCGCCAACCATCAGTGCAACAGCCATAACCGCAGCTATGAGTGCGATTTGCTGTGTTAATGACCATGCCATCAACCAACTCGTCACACTCAGACTGGCGCTCCCATGTCCAAACCAAACCACCAGAGCGGCAACCAGCGCCAGCAAGATGTTACGGGCAAGCGCCGAGGGTCCCACCGGAACTGAGTGAAGTTGGCCGAAACAATGGCAATGTGGTCTGCGCCCCCGGGCCAGATTGTAGCTGATGCCTGCAATGAAAACGAGCAGAAGCCTGAGTGCTCCGAGAGCAGCCCACCAAGCCCAGGTCCGGGGAACAAGTGCGACAGCGAGAGCTATTTCGACGATGGGGAGTACTATCCCCATCGGCCTAGCCATCACTTCGGGTACACCGAAATCACGGAGAGTCTTCTGTGAGCCAGAAATATCAGCCAACTTTGCGAGGCCTGCGATCAGGAAGACGACGGCAAGCAAAAGTCGTGCGAACAGTAGGGCAAGAGCCATGATTTCTTCTCCTTTTTTACCCCAAGAAGAGTCAATGATGAGGGAGCGTTGTGTGGATCTGGCATGCTATCCATAGACACCCACGAGCCTGTCTCGAAGCCAATGAGTCTACGACTGCTTGCATGCTCCTCTCCAAATACCGTCATACCAGGTGTGCCACTGCCACGCCCATCAAGCGCATCATCACGTACATGTCTTACTAAGTAGCTCCTCACCCGCACCAATTCCATTTGCCAGCTTTTGGTTTGGATTCTTCTTTTTATCTTTATCCTCACTAGTGAGGATGTAGAAGCCTCCTAGTGGCCTTTGGGCCACGACCAATGTTTGGTACTGCATATCTGTAGATGGCCGCATCTGTTGAGATGTGATCATGTGGTGCAAGACCTGGAAGAGATTCTGACTGTTAAAAAGGAGAGTAGACCCAGGGAGAATAAACGCCAGAAAATCACGCGGTCCTTTCGTGTTGGTCATCAGAGAGACTGGTTTAGAAAGGTCCCAGGTATGCGGGTACACAGGGATCTTACTATCAGCTTTCTTGAGAGCTGTCTGCACGTCCAACCGGATACAGGACACATGGATATGCAATTGGCACTCGGTACGAGCAGCCCTCGAATTAATCGCCAACCCAATTTTGTCCTTTTTGACTTGTGACGACAAATGGTTATTGGCCGCATCCCATGCAAATCGCCAGTAATTTGGATTTGTGTGATGCCAGATCTCAGGGCACTCTATGCCTTTTCTGCGCTGACCAGCAAACAACGTATAATTTGTTGAACTCTCTTTGAACAATACCCACTGGGGGGGGGTATGAGAAAGATCAACCTCGCCTGTGCAGGTGCCTGGATTCTGTACACAACCCTTAATCTTATTACCCCAAATCCCAAAGTTGTCGTTGGGGTTACCGCAGAGATCGGTAGCGGGACTCTGATCGCAGTCCCCCTCCGCTTGTGCTGCACCAATGCCGCCGAAGCCGAGTGTGCCCCCCAAGATACTTGCGAAGAGTGCTTTGATAGTCTGTCGACGAGATGTACTGGTAGCCAAAACTTTGGTCAACTCATCAAAGCTGCTTGAAGCCATACTTTTTCCTCCTTTATCTAGAGCCTGAAAGCTCTCAACGGTGTAACAATGAATCTCGTTCCCTCTTAAACAAGATCCGAGCAACTCTGTAGACGAAGCATCACTTGCATGTAGCCTGTTAATCGGAAGGTTAGGACATATAGAGGAAATGCTCTCGAAAGCTCATCCATTATGGTTTATCGACTCTGCATTGTTTAAAAATAGAGCACTGAGGTGCAGTATCCTAGCTCCTCGCCTCCTGGTTGCTACTAAGTATGGATGCCATTCCCACATTGATGACAAGGTGGAGGTATAAGATATTTTTCACAAACTCCACCCTGTCACCATTGAGCATTTCAACGAACTCATCAAAGCCTCTGAGGTGCTGAATTGTAGCAGCCAGCCACTAGACTCTGTCACATACCACACTCTCCTAGTCGTACGAACATGGCTTCTGTAGCAGTAACTTGTCTATCACTGTCGAACCAACCGTGAGAAGATTAGCAAGAGCAGCCGTATTCGCACGGAAGGGCGTATGGGGCGGTGGGGTAGGATTATGAGCTAGAAACTCCTGGATGGATTGCCCCGGGGGTGGTTGATCAAAAGCGCTGGCAGCACGCAGGTTTAAATAACACTGGAGAGGATGCAAATTGTTCGAATCCAAACGGTTGAGCGCCCCTACCACAGCGGTATCTTCATTTTCCATCGTACAGTACCGACCTGGTGTAGAAGTATCAGTAACCGTCTTGGTAATATACTTTGTTTGCTTAGAGAGCTGGTGACCTACGATATAACTATCTGAAGTAATAGTGTCGCACATAGCAACAAAAGGCTTCCGACCTTTCTGACCGGGATAGAGTGCTCTCTCTTGCGCGTTCGAGGGATCGGGCGGGGGATAGTCGGATACATCTGTTAACTTCAGATCATGAGATAAACGGTAGGCTTGGTTTACCAAGTCTGTGTTGAGTTGAAATCTAGCGGTCTCGTCAGGATAAATCGTTGGAGGCTGGTACCCTTTTGGGTAGCCTTTTGTAGGAATGACATGGGTTCCTTGATCCCGGTCAGCAATCCAATGGGCCAAGGCAACAAAACCAAGTGTACCTTTGGAATAGGGAGATGTAGCAGCTGTACCAGTGGTCAAAAAATAGGCACCCTTGAACGAAAAGTTAGGATTGTCCAAAACGGCCATCATGCTGGCTGCAGCGTTGACCTTCTCTGGGCCTGTCATCGTGAGATAAACACCATCGCTACAAGGGCCATTGGGAATCTCAGTATGACAGTAAACAGCGCCGTCTTCGTCGTCCTTGGGGCCAATTGGTTTAGATACTTCTTTATAGTGTTCTGCTGTCCATTTCTTCAGCCACGCATTCCGCTCAGGAGGAAACATGGTGATAATGAGAACTTTGACCGGGAAAGGAGCATCTGCTTGGGCTAGCGCATACACAGTGTTCAAGGGCAGAGAAGCTAAAAGAACTGTCAGTCCCGCCCCCAGATAGGCACAAAGAAATATCAGGCGTTTCCACCGCAACAATTTATTCAACATTAGTTCTCCTTTCAAGCAAACAGGTAGTGGATTACTTAAGAATGCTGACTCGGCTCGAGGTTATTTGTAGCTATGCAGAGTCTCCTCTTGCCCTACCTCTTTTTGACCACTCCCATCAAAGGTGCCTACTCGATCACATACTTTTATCAAGTAGCTTATAGGTAGAGTATGACTGATTATTATGTATAATATCTTTATCTAAACTAATGTAGTTTTATACTTTATATTACCAATTTAAAATCTATCTCTATAAAAGTTAGTTATACCTTTAGCGCCTGAATAGGAACTGTGCTTGAAGAGCGAGCCCCGTCAATGGAATAGGGCTTGTCAACACATCACTCTTGTGAGTATGACCAATCCAAATGATCTGGACTCTCGTAGTAGGAGGAAGGCTTGGAAACCAGTTGAGTCAGCAGCAAAGGTCAAGAGCATGTCATGCTTGAGTAACCAATGGCTCTCTTCGCCATTTCGACGAACAGTCGTCAGCGTTGGCCAAGCTAGTCGAGCCATCTGCACTCCAGCTCATGCTGTGATGATAGGCACAGGAGCTACAAAAGTTACTTCTCAAGCCGGAGGTGTGGTGATCTGGGCCTGTAGCAGTTGTTGGCTTGTTTTCTCTCCAATAATCACACAGGCCTCCCAGCGCCGACTGCGTACACACTCAGATCGACCTTGGAGGCCAAATCGCTCTAAGGGAATGAGGCTACCAAGCTTGGAAACAGTTACCTCTTCTGAGATGACCTCGGGATCAGCATCGCTTCTGATGTTGTGAGTAGGAGATAGCGGTTCATTAGGCTTGCTGCGTTTACGCCCACTCAAAAGTGCACTTGGTCCATACACTAGTATGTGTATCAATACTAGTAATGGCTGTAAAAAGCCAACTGGTAGCAAGTTAGCACTAAAAACGATGATGAGACGCCCTCCTGGGCGCAGGACACGTGCAACTTCGGCAATAGTGTTGGGATCAGAGATGTAATCTGACGGGAAGGTGCTCACAACAGTATCGAATGTGCTATCTGGGAAGGGAAGACTCTGTGCAGAACCCTGGATTACCCATAGAGGTTGACCGACTTTGCGCTTGCGCAGCGTAGCACGTGCTGCTGCAACCATTTGTGGAGAATGCTCAACTGCCCGGCAATTGTAGCTCTCAGCAAGCATATCAGCCAGAAGATCTCCCAGCCCACATCCCAGTTCTAACACATCATGTCCATGCAGACGTGACAAGACCAAGCGCTGCCAGACGCGCCATTGGCCAGCAAAAGGAACTGTGCT
The DNA here is from genome assembly GCA_966427955.1 of uncultured Ktedonobacterales bacterium. GTDB lineage: Bacteria > Chloroflexota > Ktedonobacteria > Ktedonobacterales > Ktedonobacteraceae > DASYAN01. The sequence goes on along the minus strand of CBJMBI010000022.1, from coordinate 13,288 downwards.
AGCAAAACAATAAAGATAGCGATTTTTATAGAGCGTCTCAAATAACCATTTGCGGAACCTTGGTGTCACTGGTTGATAGCTTCCTACACTATATCAAGCAAATCACGCACATGCTCAATAATTATATCAGGTCTAATGAGTTGGTGGTCTAATTGGTGGTATTTGCTTTCAGCCTCAAAAGCATAGGTGAGGAGAGCATCATCATCAACTTTCCCCAACGCCTGCAGTTCGGCCCGAAGATGTAATTTTGGCTTCCAGACCGCAAGCATATTCAGTTCTTTAGCCCCAAAAATATCTGCATACAATGAGTCACCAACCATCATTGCCTCTTCTGGTTTTACATTAAGAGCATTGAGAGCATGTAAAAATATAGCAGGATTGGGCTTGCATATTCCTAAATCAGCGGAAATAGCAATATGACCAGGATCGAAATATGCTAGAAGACCCAACTTTCTCATACCTTCTAGAAAAGGCTTCCCGCCCCATACACGATTGGTCACGACCCCTAGAAGAAATCCACGTTTCTGCAACTCTGCTAGAGTTGAACAGGTATCCTCAAATAAAAGACGCGAATTTATGATGGGAATGCATAGGGCTTCAAAAAAATCACGACAGATTGTATGGCTCAAACATGGGAGACCAAAATCTAGTAGGGCTTCTTGAACAGCATAACAAGGGTTAGGTTCAGTTCCAGGATGAAGGCGAGAGAGTTCAGATATTTTGGCTTGTATTGCTGCTCGTAACTGTTGACCGTGGAAAGATGTAGATACTTTTAATTGCTGTTCTGGCGTAATATATTGTGAAAGAAAATCAATAGCTCGTTGAGTTGCGGCCTGCTCTTCCTTATCCCAGGAGGTCTGATTGACATGAGTCCAGAGCGTGTTGCCAAGATCAAAGAGAAGACAGCGAATTGTCCTGTCTTTCAGCTTGCTGACCAAGTGTTTTACCTCCTATAGCCTTTCTAGGTACCAAAAATTTAGCAGAGCCAGATAGACTCTCCCTTGCTCTCCCGCAGAGTTAAATGAGGAAACAAGGGCATAATCTATCTAGCTCCTAATGATATGCTGACCGAAAGTCTACAAAACGCACTTCTTTAGATACGGAGACACATCAGTATTTCTGACATGAGCAGCTAGCGCTTCTCCTCTTTATCAGCTTGGAGGATATCGTCAACTAGACCATACTCGACTGCTTGTGGAGCCGTGAGGTAGTAGTTGCGGTCAGAGTCCTGCATAATGCGCTCGGTGGTCTGACCTGTATGATGTGCAAGGATCTCATACAAGCTACGGCGCAGACGCAAGATCTCGCGGGCTGTAATTTCGATATCGGCTGCCTGACCTTCAGCACCTCCAAGTGGCTGGTGAATGAGCATAGTCGAGTTTGGCAGAGCAAAGCGCTTCTCCTTTGCTCCAGCAGCTAGCAGAACTGCTCCCATACTCATTGCCATGCCCATACATACTGTTGAGACATCTGGGCGTAACCACTGCATAGTGTCATAGATGGCAAGACCTGCATAGATGCTTCCACCAGGAGAATTAATATACATATTAATATCTTTGGTTGCATCCTCGCTTTGAAGATAGAGTAACTGCCCAACAACAATATTCGCAACCATGTCATCAATAGGGGTTCCGATAAAGATGATGCGCTCTTTCAACAAACGCGAAAAGAGGTCCCAACCGACAGTGCCACGCGGCGTGGTTTCAACAACGTTGGGAATGAGCCCTCTTGGCTCTAGGAACTCACGGGACTCTTTAATCCATTTTGGATCACGCGGATCAAATTTGCTCATTTTTACTCCTTAAGTATCTATTACGGTCTTCTGCCACTCATAGAGCAGAGGACAAACCATTAGCAAATAAAGAAGGTGCGGAGGAACCCACCATTGGGAGAATGTTTACGGTTATGATAGCATTTACCAATGACGAGTGCAAGCAAGAATAATCAGCAAGTTAAAGTGTCCCTCTTTTCCTCTAGGAAAAACATCTCTCATCAGGTACCTTCCTTATTGTGACTGCTCTGACTTTGGATATAGCTTAATAAAGAAGTATCGGGGAGTTAAAAAGAATTTTATGGGACTAAAATGCAAAATTGCTTGGAAAGAAGCAGCCTGGATTTTTGGGTTAAGCCGTCTTACTATTCTCCTATTTACATATCTTGCTGTAACCTTCTTGCCGGTCACCCCGCCAGGTAGCCCGGTAATGTTCCGGGGGCCACTCAAATGTGCCTACTATAATCCTACGTGTTTCTTGCTCAGTGGGTGGCGCTGGGATGCCGTGCATTATGTCACAATTGCTCACGATGGGTACATCTTGACCCCATTGACTGCCTTTTTCCCTCTTTTCCCCTTATTGATGCGTGCCGTGGGATTTCTCCTCGGTGGATCTGTGATGGCTGACTATGCTGCTGGGCTCATCATAGCTAATACTTGTTTCTATGGCATTTTGGTCTTATTCTACCACTTGGTGTCAGAAGATTTTGGTCACCACACGGCAAAATATGCTCTAATCTATCTAGCCTTTGCTTTCTATGGAATCTTCTTTTTCGTGGGCTATACTGAGTCGCTCTTCTTGCTGCTGACACTTGCTACCTTTCTGTTTTTGCGACGTGGGAAAACACTGGACTGGTGGCTTGCAGGGCTTTGCGGTTTTTTTGCCTCTTTAACACACGCACCTGGCATTATACTCGTTGTTGCCTTTCTGTCGTTATTTGTAGAAAGATTTGGATGGCGTACTCTGTTCACGCGAGAGAAATGGTGGCAAAAACTCAATGCTTTTCTGTCTATGCTCCTCATTCCTGCAGGATTACTGGTATTTATGCTCTATCAATGGCTCACTTTTGGTAATCCATGGCTCTTCGCTGTTGAACACACACGTATCTGGGGACGCTCTCTCGCTTTTCCCTGGGTGGGGTTCATCAACGCTATTCAGCTTGTTATCTCGGGAGGATCTCTGGTAGGTCTGACTGATACCGTCTTTACACTTGTACCGCTAGTGGCATTGATTCTGGGATGGAAGCTACTACCTCTGCATTATCGCCTTTATTCTCTGGCAATGATTCTCTTTGTGCTCTGTGAACCAAGCCAAAAAGAAGGATTGATGTCGGTTCCACGCCTTTTGTTAGTCGTGTTTCCTCTATTCATCCTCTTTGCAATTTGGAGCAAATATCGTCGTGTTGCTTGCTACTTGATGATACCTTCTGTGATTTTCTTCATTATCCATACAATGTTGCTTGCTAGCTACAGTTGGGTTGCCTGACAAAAAGAACCCGCTGCAAGCCGCAACCTCTGCGGAGTGTTCACCCTATTGTTACGCACTTGCATAACAATAGGCACATAAAGACAGATAACATCCCACAAGAAAGATGACTGTCTTAGTGAGTTGACTCTGGCAGAGCACTGTGAACCTATTTCCGCTAAACATGGATTTTCTGTGGCTGGGTCTGACTTACATGAGCTGGTTCCACAAGACGAAGAGGTTTTTTGAAACGACGGCGCAAGAGCATAGCTAAAGCTGGCCAACCATCTTTCCATGGCTGTAGCTTTTTTTCTTTACGTGGTTGATAGCTAATAGGCGTTTCGAAAATGCGATAGCCTGCCTGCAAAATACAAGCCGTAATCTCTGGCTCGATCTCGAAACGGCGACCTTCCATAGGCAAAGCATGCGCGATGCTCTTTGGTATCAATTTATAGCAGGTTTCCATATCATGGATGTGGCAACCATACAGGATATTGGTCACCATAGTCAGAAAGCGGTTACCCCAACGTGTAGTAAACCTTTGACGCGAGAGATCGCGCACTCCGTAAACAGCTACCCGATGGTAACCAGCTTGGGTCATTTCTTCCCATTTATGGACCAGAGCGGGCAGATCTTGTGGATCATACTCCATATCGGCGTCTTGTACCGTTACTAGGTCACCAGTTACCAATCCAAAGCCGGTACGCAAACCAACCCCTTTGCCTTGATTATGATCATGGCGTACATAGCGATAAGTATTAAATGGAGCCTGCTGACGCAGCTCCTGCAAAATTTCCCAGGTACGATCTGTTGAAGCATCGTCAACAACAATAACATCAAGATCCAGAGGGACATGCGAAAGCATATCTAGGACTCGAGCTACTGTCTTCTCTTCGTTAAACACAGGAACAATTACTGAGACACGCATAAGATAGGACCTCATTTACTTGTTTGAACATACTCAAGGTAGCAAGCTAAAATCACTTCACAATCGAATAAACGAATGAAACTGAACATAGCAACAAACGCTATATTTCTGAGAAGAAAGAATGAGGGTTCCGTAGGAAAACATTCTTCTAGTGGCATGTCAAAAAGGACTATCCCCTTGTTGAATACCTCCTCTTGTGATACAATACGTTGCGGGCGAGGACAGCAGTCCCCGCCCAATCTTATATGAGAAAGCACATTTTTTATGGAAATTTCCTGGCTTGGCCACTCTTGTTTTCAATTACGAGGCAAGAGCATTGTCTTGATTACTGATCCATTTACACCTCAACATGGTTCTTTACAGGGCGATGCATCACAGCTAGGTAAGCTCAACGCCTCTATTGTCACAATCAGCCACAACCATCCTGGCCATAACAACGCTAATGGAGTGGGTGGTCATCCACGTATTGTGCGTGGTCCCGGTGAATATGAGATCAATGACGTTTTGATAACGGGCGTTGCCTCCTACCACGATGATAAGCATGGGAAGGAATATGGCCGGAATACGATTTATGTCATCCATATAGATGAGTTGACTATCTGCCACCTAGGAGATCTAGGTCACCCGTTATACGAAGAACAGCTCGAAGAGGTTGCTGATGCTGATATCCTCTTTGTGCCTATTGGTGGGGGTCATTCACTAAATGCAACGCAGGCGGCAGAGGTGATCAGCCAGGTAGAACCACGGATCGTTATTCCTATGCATTATCATAGTGCGGCAGCGAAAGATGTATCTTCGACATTGACAACATTTTGCCGTGAGATGGGGATTGAAGCGATAAATCCACAGCCCAAGCTGACTGTTACGCGCAATTCTCTTCCTATAGAAATGCAGGTGGTATTGCTTGCTACGCGTTGACCGCTGTAAAACAAATTATTATAGTTTCTATCTTTCCAATGACAAGGCTCCAGGCCCAAGGAGGAACCAGTGTCAAAATTTATCTTCGTAACAGGTGGTGTTACTTCGTCGATAGGCAAAGGGATTAGTGTCGCCTCGCTTGGGCGTCTGCTCAAGAATCGCGGAGTCTCCATCTCGCTTATGAAGTTAGACCCTTATATTAATGTCGATCCCGGTACTATGTCCCCCTACCAGCACGGCGAGGTTTTTGTAACCGATGATGGTGCAGAGACCGATCTTGATCTCGGCCACTACGAGCGCTTTACGGATGAGCCGTCCTACCAGGCCAATAATGTGACGACCGGACAGGTATATGCTTCCGTTATTGCTAGAGAGAGGCGTGGTGAGTATCTTGGGGGGACAATTCAGGTTATTCCCCATATTACCAATGAGATTAAAGATCGTATCCATGCTGTAGCTAAGCGCTCCGATGCTGATGTGGTCATTGTAGAAGTTGGTGGCACGGTAGGTGATATCGAAGGTGAGCCATTTTTAGAAGCCATTCGCCAGATGCGCAAAGATGTTGGACGCCACGATGTGCTCTATATACATGTCACGCTTTTGCCTTATCTTGGCGCAACAAAAGAAATGAAGACCAAGCCAACGCAACACAGCGTCAAAGAGCTGCTACGTGTAGGTATCCAGCCTGATGTGATTCTATGCCGCTCAGATTATCCTGTTAGCCAAGAACTACGAGAAAAAATTGCGCTGTTCTGCAATATTGAATCCAAGGCCGTTATTCCAATGCCTAATGCCGAGACCATCTATGAGGTTCCTTTAACTCTAGAACAGGCTGGGCTTGGTGAATTCCTGGTCCAAGAGCTTGGTCTGAAGCAACAAGCGCCAGATATGGCTGAATGGCAGGCCCTAGTCGCCAAGATTAAGCATCCCAGACCGGAGGTAACTATTGGTCTGGTTGGTAAGTATGTTGAGTTACATGATGCCTATCTCTCGGTTGCTGAAGCTCTTCAGCATGCAGGTTGGTATCACAATGTAGACATCCGTATCAAGTGGATTAATTCAGAAGCGCTGGAGCAGATGGGCGAAAGTTATACTGAGGTGTTGGAGGATGTTGCGGGGATTGTTATACCTGGTGGTTTCGGTCATCGTGGCGTTGAGGGCAAGATCAAAGCGGTCAGTTTCGCACGGCGCAACAAGATTCCTTATCTTGGGCTGTGTCTAGGCATGCAGGTTATGGTGATCGAGTTCGCACGCAATGTTTTAGGACTATCCAAGGCGAACAGCAGCGAATTGGATGAGCAAACTCCCCATCCGGTTATCGACCTGATGCGGACACAAAGAACAGTCTTGGATAAAGGCGGAACGATGCGTCTGGGAAACTGGGTCTGTTGTTTGACTCCTGGAACGAAAGCCTATCAAGCTTATAATGAGTCCATTGTCTTTGAACGACATCGCCATCGCTATGAGGTCAACAATGAGTACCGCAAACGTATGGAAGCCAATGGGCTGATTGTCAGTGGTCGCTCTGCCGATAATACTCTGGTAGAAATCGTAGAGCTAGCTGATCATCCATGGTTTGTCGGGTCACAATTTCATCCTGAGTTCAAGAGCCGTCCAAATCGCCCACATCCCCTGTTCCGTGATTTCATCGGAGCCAGTGTGCGTCATATCCAGACGATGACTTCGCACAAGGAAAATGGCACAGATTGTCAACGAGAGCCAAGTTCTCTCATTGAGAATTGACATTTTTAGAATGTAAAGAGATGCTATACTTGAGCCAACTGCTTGGTGCACAGGTGACAGATTGGCACCATGTGCGCTTGGGCAAAATCACCGATGTGTTGACATTAGTGAGCCAGGTAGGACGCAATGAGGCGACCTACCCAACTGTGATCTTGGTTGCCAGTGAAGAAGATCAGTACTGGCGTATTCCTTGCTCTGCTCTCGAAAAAGATGATTACATTTGGCACTTGATTTCTCCATCAGAACAGTTTATCATTTCTTCACCAGAAAGTGCCTTATCAGATGAAATAAGCCTTGTACATGAAATTCTTGATAAGCAGATTATTGATCTGGAACATAAAAAAGCCGTACGTGTTAACGATATTTGCTTTGATGATGACTGGAAAATTCTAGGCATTGATAACAGTATTCTTGGACTCTTACGCCGTCTCGTTCCCTCTCGATTGCTGGGCCCAAAGCCTAAGTCGGTTCCTCCAACTTTAATTTCCTGGAGTTGCGTGGAGCTAATTGCCTCACGGTCTTCCTCTGAGAGAAAGCAGGCAGATCACACAGACATACAGCTTGTTTCCACAATGCGGACTCCGAGTGGACATCTGGCAGAACTTCATCCGGCTGATATTGCCACTATCATCCATCAGCTTACCGCCGAGCAAGGGGCACGAGTAATCGAGCGCCTTGATGACGAGACAGCAGCCGATGTGATGGAGGAAGTTGACACTGAACGCCAGCTTCTGATCCTGGAAAACATACAACCAGAGCAAGCTGCCCATATTCTTCGGGAAATGGGGCCAGATGAGGCCGCAGATTTATTAGCCCGGGTGTCTGAAGAGCAAAAGCAACAGTTTCTACAACAGATGACTCCTGAAGAGTCAGAAGATGTTCAGGAGTTGCTGGAATATGAAGCTGATACTGCGGGTGGGTTGATGACCACAGATTATATTGTGCTCAACCAAGATCGTAGTGTCCAGGAAGCATTGGCAGCAATTCGCACCAATATTCAAGAGAATGATGTACGTATCGCCTATATCTATTGCGTTGCCGATGAAACAGAGGATGAAAGCCGTCTCCTTGGTGTCGTCTCTCTGTGGGACCTGCTCGTTGCACCGCCATCCCAGACCCTCCAGGACTTAATGGAAACGGACCTCATTACCGTCCAACCCGATACCGATCCACGAACGGTAGCAGAAATTATGGCCAAGTATAATCTGCTGGCAGTTCCCGTAGTGAACTCAGACGGTATCCTTGAAGGCGTTGTTACAGTTGATGATGCCCTCGATGTCCTCCTTCCCCAAGATCGCAGGCGCAAACCGAGACGGATGTATTAATGATCGCTAGCTGAACTGTAAGATCTAAGAGCATGTCTGAAGCCAGCTCAATTTTCGCAAATTTTGAGTAGGTCTCAGACACGCTATAAGAGCTCAATATCGTCTCGATTGGCCTATTAGGCTAACCAAACACACTCTCAGATCTTGCCAAGGCTGTCCTAAAAACTACGGAAACTCCTCCTCTGCTCGTGCTCACCTTTGGGGTCATCTCTGCTCAACAGGATTTACCCGACAAAACTGTATCAAGATCATCGATGATGAAATCGCTTTCAAGCCCTTGAGCTTGCCGATGGTGACGACGCTCTTCTGCAAGCGTGAAATACATCTTTGCTGGGTGTCCTCGGCTCGATGAGGCACAGAGATGCACTGTCGCGCCGCTCTTGATCAAGCTATCTATACATTCATGGTAATCCCCATCTCCGCTCACAATGACATACATATCGGGCTTAGTCGCTATCCTTTCCTCGCCAATCAACCGGATCAGGACAAAATCGGAGGCATTCTTGCGCGATTTACTTGACTCGTCACAGGGAAATTGCACTTGGAATCCTGCTTGCTCTAACTCCCCTTTGAAACGAGTCCCGTTCCCCAAATTATTTCGTGGATCGGCACTTGCCCAGCAGCATATGACGTCACCAAACCGTGCAGCGTATCTGATCAGAGCATCCCCCATCTCTCGAGCACTCATTCCTCGGGCTGATGGAAGGACATTTTCGTAGTCGACAAAGAGGCCGACGCGCTTTCTGACAACCGAAGTCTGGCGATTTCCGAGAAGGCAAAGCTGTATCTGGTCATGGAGACACATGCATCCTCCATGAATCTTGCTATGAATATACTCTAGCGCATATTTCTCCCATAACGAGCGCATGAGGTTTTCTCCAAGTATTCGTTGTGCCTCATTCACTGGAAGCATCCCCCCTTTTTCACTCGCTTTACGTGCGAAGCGGATAACGGCATCTTGCTCCTGAGGCATTGCAAAAAACGAGGAATGAAAGAGAGAGCCCTTGTCGGCCAATTGAGGCATCGACTGCCTGATAATCTCATCAATATCCTGGGGAGTGAGTACCATTCGTTGCTTGGTATTCAGCTGTTCGACGGCTTGATAGGCAACCAGAGCAACCAGATAAGGGTGGCCTGCCGTATGCAGGAGCATTTGCTCAATGGTCACTTCAGGTATCTGGACACCATGGTCAGCTAATGGCTTCTCCAGTATCTGCTTAATAGTAGAGAACGAGAACAGATCGAGAGAATGCCCTGTCAAGGGAAAGAATCGTGTCTGGCGACAGACCGGAGAAAGATTCTCTGGTCGCTGATGACCAGATAGTATAAACAGAGTGGAAGCATATTCTTGAAGGGCAGCCAAAAGATCAAGAAGTTCCTTGGTATGTGGTGCTATAAGGAGGTCAAAGCCGTCCAATAAGAGTATGAGTCGCGTATGGGGCTGAAATCTATTCTGTTGCAGAAAGCCCTGGAAAAAATACCAAGTCCGATGACTCCGGATAGGGTCTTGATCATCAGCTGAGATAGGCTTAATGGCGGAAACATTGAGCCCAGCGTTTCGTGCATCACGCAAGATACACTGCGTCAGAAGAGCGATGACCTCTCCTAGACTCTGTTGTGTTGCCTGGATTCCCTTGAGATTGACGACACAGGGGACGAATTCTCCACTGTCTTTTAACATCAGTGCAAGATGGTTCAACAGGGAGGTCTTCCCTATCTTAGGCATCCCACAGAAATACAGAGGATCTCCCTTTCCCTGTTGCTTCAGGAAGCTCTCTCGCACCATGTCCAGTTCCTTCTCCCGACCCTGAAAAAGCAGGGCGTCCTGGGGTAAAGAACCAAGAGGGCGATCAAAAACGTAGGGATTGGGTAAATGATGGGAGTTAACCAACTTGACCTGTAACCAGTGTGACGTGGAGCGCTTTTCCCTATCCCATTCCCAGTGGTATACCAAGTCGATGCGACACTTCAGTTGTGCCTCGTCTGCTGGAGGATTAACAATGACTGGGACAGAAACCAATCTCGTTTGATCTTCTTCCAAGTCATCCAGCCCAACCTCATTCTTGAGGCGGATCATTGTGTTCTCTGTGCTTGGACAGGTGATACGTACCTTCGTCACTTTTCCTGGCCCAGGATTATAGACACTTATATCCAGTGCTGCCTCGCCATGCTTCCAAGGGAGGCCAGTGTCTGGAGAAGTAACCTGGACTTGTAAACGTGGAGGGGAAGAGGGTTTCTCAGCTTGTGGCGTCCAAGCAAATTCAGGCTTCTGTTGTATTTGCTCAAGAAGCGGACGTGTTACTCGGATTAATTCCTCATTCCTGCTCTCCTTCTTGTCCCACAGCTCTGGGATAGCCTTGTAGAAGAGTATACATCTCTCAATTGCAATGTGCCTATTTAAAAAATTATTTCGCTGGTAATGCTGAAATAGTTTTATTAAGCACTCACGCATGTGCCAGAATGCAGCACCAGGAACTTTGCTACTATTTGCACGTTGTTTCTGGAAGATCTTCTGCTGCTCTAATGCGAGCTTGAACAGAATGTCACCTGCTTGCATGTTCTCGTTAGCATGATCATATGCCTCGCTCAAGGCTTGCCACATTTCAAAGTCGAACTCTTCAAATGAAGAAAGGCGTTCTTTCTTGCTGAATTGAGCACAATAGTGCTTGGTAAAATCCCTGAGCCAGAGGATCAAGGTTTCTACAAGGTCGAGCCGCTGCAATTGTTTCACGAAGGCACGTGCTTGTTCCTTATTTGGTCGCTTTTCTAGGTTGGGAATGGTAATTTGCTCAACCAGTAAATTGTAAAGAGTTCTCCACTTCTTGATGGATTGGTCATCTCTATCCTGAATCTGCTCTTGTTGCTTTCCCCTCTCCAGTCCCATCCAAGCCAGATAGCATTCTGGTGTTGGCCATATACTTAGGTTCTTACTAAGAAAGTCTATTGCTGTATTCCTTGCATCCGGTGTGATGTCTTTTTGACCTAGGAGTTGTATGGCACTGTAGAGAGCAAAACGCAGGTGGGCAAAGGGGGCTTTTCTCTTATTGAGGCTAGGTTGTAAAACTTCCAGTGCTTGCTTGAAATCAGATTGCTGCACGTAAAAAACAGCCAGATTCCAAATTTCTTCCCAAGAAGCATCTCCCCTGATCCACTTCTTCTTCCAATCGGGAAAAGCCTGTATGGGACCATGAACCAATGCCTCAGCAAAAAGTGTCCACTCATCCACCAAAGGATGAGAGCGAAACGCTCTGTTCGATTTGATTTGCCTAAATAGTTCCAGACCTTCTTTTCTGAGTGCTGGATTTTCACTGATAATGAGATCTTTGGCTTGTGGAAACTTGTCAGGCGGATAGTGACCAAATGAGCCATGTGGTTGTTGAAGCTCTTTCAACGTCTGGTCAAATAAGACAGGGGTCAATGTAACAGATAACTTGTCATGCCCATATCTCGAAATCTTTCTCACTATCTCGTCAAGATGCTCAAATTGATTGTTGCGAAAGCAGTCCAGCAGTTGCTCACGCAGTTCTGGGGTGAGCAAGGTTTGGTTCTCTTGTCTTGTATGGTTGAGTGATGCCCATGGGACTTCAGCGGTGGTATGAGATGGGATAGGGAGATCTGGAAACAGAGGGATCTCCCAAGGTGGAGGCTGTTCGTTTTCTTGTTTAGAGCCACACTGACTGCAAAAATGCGCATTCTGACGCAAGCTTGCATGGCACTTGTGACATTGTTTATCTATAGACATAATCGTTCTCCTAACTTTAAAGAAAGAATGAGATTTGTTGTAAGAGAGGCCCGATTGATCATGAAATTCTGGCCTCTCGATCAAGCAAGCCTGAGAACTTTCTACTTGCTCATAGGGGTAGAGAGAGGTACCTCACGGAGATACCGAGTCTCTCAAAGTTGCGTGTTGATCATCGAGAAGTTTCTGAGATAGGCTCGTTCGACAATCACATGACCGCCCACATCCCACAGCCAGAGCTGTCCCTCTCTCTGCTGGTAGAGCAGACGCAGAGTAGCACTGACGTAGCATTCCCAGATATTTTTGTCAGACCGACGGACACGATGAACACGGAGTGAGGGATGGCGCTGATTTTCTGCAAGTAACGCGACTTTTGTTGTGACGAGCCGTCGCGCCTGCACTGAGAGGTATTCCCAGTTTCGCCGAAAGCGGTTGGTCAGAACAATGTCTGTGCCAAAGTTCACTTGCTCTCGTTTAGTCTTCATAGCTCATCTCTCCTTTGCTGGGGAGTCTTGGACCTTGCTTTCGCAGGAGCCAGACCGTAAATACTGTACACTTCCAGTACCTCGTGGAGCCTTACGCTCAATCATTTGCATGACATCCTATTTCGGTTCTACAAGGCACTTGGTACTCTACGTCGTATACGTTCATCTATTTCAATAGTTTGATGGTTAGTACTTCTGCAGCCTATTCGTCTTGTGAGGAACAATGGCAAAGAAATTAGTTTGCTAACGAGTAAAACCTTTGACATGAGGGGTATCCGCAACTCTTTCTTCCCCTTGCGCCAGAGGATGTTTAGCTCCTGTGACGCAAGGATTATTCATTAATCCCCTTGTATCAAGCTAGGCTCACCAGAGAAAAGATGGTTGGGAAGCAGCAACCTAGGGATACCATCTCCAGGTGCCTGTATAAGGTGGAGGCAATGCCTCTTTCTCTCCTACCGCACGCATGTTTATCCTTGGTAGTGGAAATAGCCAAGAAAACCTGAGGAGGCACTGAGCCTATCTGTTCTGACGTAGGTTCCCGTTGCCAGAGCATCAATCATCTGTCCGCTTCCTATGTAGATACCCACATGATGCGTATTTGTTGTGCTTGTACCGAAGAATACGAGATCTCCAGGTTGGGCTTCCCTAGGACTGACTTGTTGGAAGTGCTTGATCTGGTCATTCGTGCCACCGACAAGAATGTCTGCCTTAAAAGCGATGGCATAGACCCAGCGGATGAAACCAGAACAGTCCAGTCCAACAGTACGATTAGCAGGGCAGGGATGAATTGAGCCAGTATAGCCATAGCAGGTACCGAGAGAAGGACCAGAATGACTATCATGACCACCCCCCCATGAATAGCTCTCTCACTGACACTTTTTTTGAATATGTATAACAAGCAACAAAGAATGAAA
>CBJMBI010000021.1:0-18967 GCA_966427955.1 uncultured Ktedonobacterales bacterium | reverse complement strand
CGAGGATGGGCAGATCCAGAAGTCTGCCAGAGCAGAGAGTTGTGCTTTCTCAGTGCCGTCGCCTGCCTTGGAGCAAGAAGGTCTGTATTCGATCACAAGAGTCACAACTGTCACAAGAGTCCCGAATTGAGGAAAGAGCCCATCGAGTAGGTATTGAAAACGTTCACTGAAATTCTAGCGAACTCTCGATAATTCTTGCGTTTTCTAGCTCTTGACATGGTGATATTATATCACTATAATATCACCATGAGAAAAGAACATGAGATACGAATTACTATTCGTTTCCCATTAGATATTGCAGAAGATCTGAAAAAGCTTGCCAAGATTGAAGACCGTTCAATCAATAGTGAAGTAGTGCATGCAGTTCGTGAGCATATCACCAGAAAAAAGCGCAAAGCAGAATTAGAGAAAGGAGAGGACGATGCAACTGGTAGAGAAGCATCTGATCAAGAAAACTGATCCACGGTTTGCTTTGATTGACCGTGCTGCATTTGCCTCCAAAAATCTCTACAATGCTGCACTCTATGAGATCAGACAGCATTTCATCTTTTGCGGGAAGTACTTGAACTACAATCAGATGGATAAGCTTATGCAGAAGCATGAGACCTATCGGGCACTCCCCCGCAAAGTGTCTCAACAAGTGCTGAAACTTCTGGACAAGAACTGGAAGTCGTACTTTGAAGCTCTTCGTGCATATGAAGAGGACCCATCCAAGTTCTTGGGCCGTCCACGGTTGCCTGGATACAAAGCGAAGCGTGAAGGGAGGAATGTGCTTGTCTATACTATCCAGGCAATATCAAAGAAATCGCTCCGAGTTGGAGTGATCAAGCCATCTCAGCTTGGAATAGAAATCAGAACCAGACACAGGAACGTCGATCAAATTCGCATTGTGCCCAAAAAAAGTGGGTGCTACGTGGTAGAAGCTGTGTACACTCAAGAGGAGGAGCAGAAACAGCTCGACCATTCTCTGGTGGCAGCGGTAGACATTGGAGTGAACAATCTGGTGGCTTTAACATCAAACAAAAGAGGGTTTGTCCCTCGACTTGTTAACGGAAAGCCCATCAAGAGCGTGAACCAATGCTGCAACAAACACATACGGAAACTGCAAAAAAAGATGAGTAGTAACCATCATACCTCACGTGAGATAGAACGTGTGGCGGCAAAGAGAACGGGGCGCATTGACCACTACATGCACACGGCATCGAGACGCATCATTGATCTGTTGGTGCAAGAGGGAATAGGCACTCTCGTGATTGGCAAGAATCCAGGCTGGAAGCAAGAGTCACCAATGCGCCGATCTGACAATCAGCACTTTGTCCAGATCTCACATGCACGTTTCATCGAAATGCTCACCTATAAGGCCAAGCTTGTTGGGATAGAGGTTCTTCTGCAAGAGGAAAGCTACACGAGCAAAGCCAGTTTGCTTGATCTTGATCCCATGCCCGTCTATGGACAAAAAGATGCAGACAAGGTGAAATTTAGTGGAAAGCGTGTCGCGTGTGGCATGTACCAGTCCAAGTCAGGCGTAGCGATCAATGCAGATGTTAACGGCAGTGGTAACATCATGCGAAAAGCACTCCCAAATGCCTTTCTGGCTCATGGGATAGGGGATGTGAATAAGGCGCTTGCGTCTTTAGTAGTGCATCCTGAGAGGATAGTCGTTCCCCTCCGAACCCGAAAGTCTAGAGTTCGCTAGAGTTTCGGAACTATTCGAAGGAACAATGGTCACAAGAGTCACAAGAGTCACAAGAGTCCCGAATTGATAAAATCGTCAAGCTTGTTGAGCGCGGCAAATATTTTGTTACAGGTCACAATGATGCTCTTACCTCCTTCGAGTGAGCATGCTGGAAGATAGTCTTCGTAGAACATGGCGCTCAAATGCTTTGCAATGATCAGCAGCAATGGTACTTTAGAGGGAATTTAGATGCTCTTCTATACAGATAGCTCAATCAACAAATATAATTGGCCTTATCGTCGCAATCATAGAATATTCTCCCATTTTAAGGAGTGGATAGCTATCTTGAATCAAATAGCCTGTTGCCACCAGAATATATTGTGCCACAACAGAAGCGGGTATCTATTGAGCGAAATAGCCCACCTCATCCAAAAGCAAGTGTCTCTGCAGAGTTGTGTCGAGCTTTCCCTCAAAAATGGTGACAAGGTGTCTGGAATACTCAATGAAATAAGCCCTTTCCATTTGACACTGGACCTTCCATCTGGCGAGTTCTATACATGCTTAATTAGTACAATAGAAGCTTGGAGGTCAATTAGCAGAGATTGTGCTAATTATCAATTCGAGCAATCAAAAGTTAGTGCACCAGAGGAATCCGCATGTCTTGAACAATTACAAGCAAAGACAACAAGCCCTTTCCCAAAGATAGAAGAAACCAATACCATATCATCGAAAAATATATCATTTGATCAAGAAGCGCAGAAAAAACTAATTGAGATCTATACATCTTTTGATGACAATGTGCAAGTTATCCGCCATATCATCAAGCCACCTGACTTTAAAAAGGTTCTAATCGATGAGCTGAAGCAAAGTACTGATAGTAGATTATTTCATGAAGGGCAAAATATTTTTCAACGTTATAGGTATGCAGTGTATAATGAGCGAGATCAATTCTCAAAGCGAAGTCGGTTATCAAACATCGTAACAGATCTAAAGCTGCTTATTAAGGATGCGCCATTCACTACGGGTCTCAAGAGAGTCCTTGCTTATGTCCAATATGAATTAGAAGAACTTTCTAATACTCTTGAGAGTTCGGATGCTCTCAAAAATTATAAAGAACTTTGTGTGATCTCTCACTCTGCCGATGATTGGTACAACTTATCGGTGCTAGCAGAAATGAATAATGATAGCTTGCTAGCATGCTATGCATTGGAACAAATTTTGATTTCTTCGGGACTTCAGCAAGAACTCTCAGCATGGTATATCTATATTAACCATATAAAATCTTCAAAAAAATATTTTCTATTACGCAAACTCTTTAGCCATTTAAAGAGCAATTTACCAACAAATGACGCGAAGATTTTTCTGGAAACTTGCATCTATCTCTTAAAAAAGATGGGAAGTGAGCATATTGCCTTAAAGTTGGTGCAATCATTGCTTCGTGCATTGCATCAAGAAACATCTATACAACCTCTTTTAGAGGAGACACTAAGTCATTTTGAAGAAATACCCTCTGATGATCCTTACGCACATATTGAAGCAGAAATGGATAGCTTACACCAGCGTATAGCCAATGAACAACAAAAAGGAAATAGCATTTTCCAATCTCTAGGAGAGCCTATTCCAGCTAAAAAGTATACAGCTATCACTTCAAAAGATGAGAGTGCTTATGAAAAGGCTCTCAAGATTATTGCTGATGACGAAGATCTAGAAAATGCTATACCTTTTTTGCGTGAGGCAATCGCTAAGCAAGATAATGCAAAAGATGCAATTAAACGGCTTTGTGCAATCTATCAGAAGCAAAAAAATCAGGAGGAAATTATAGCTCTTTTACAGGATCAGAATCATAAAGGTTTAGTATCAGAAGAGTATAAAGATAAAATGCTAGCCGACGTGTACTGGCAGACTAAGAAATATGAAGAGATGATTGAAATTTTGCCTAGAATGATGAAGGATATCAAACAAGATACTAAAATAGTTCATAGATATGAGCAAATGAGCATTTGCTGTGAAAAGCTGGGTAAGATGGATAAGGCTAAAGAATGTTATAGGAAAATGATAGGTCCACTAAAAAACATTATACACGAATTGCCTAATAATACAGCAAATGCCATAAGAATATTCAGATATCGGCAAATAGGAAAGTGTTATATCCAGATTGAACAGTTTGAGGAAGCTGAAAAGTGGTTTGAAAAGATCATTGAAATCGACCAAAATGATCAGATAGCATTAGAGAATCTTAAGTACTGTAAGATTAAACTGGGAAAATACAATGAACATGAACAAGAACAAGAATTTCAAAATTACTACTTCAGCATTGGAGAAGAATATACTATAGAAAAAGAAAATGAAGAAGAACAAGCATCGCAAAGTCTTCTTGTATTATATGAAACAGAAAAAGAATTATGCTGTATGATTGAAAAGGTGCTGAATGAAAAAGGTAGTAAGCAATGGATGCACAGTATTCTTTTATTGCGTGAGATAGAAAAAGGGTTGCGCTGCTTGATTACTAAGGTATTACAAGAAAAATATGGCAAAAAATGGATTGAAGAACTTAAAGAACAATGTTCGGAAATAGTCAGCAATTGCTATAAAGTACAGCGAGAAGATATAGAGATGAAAAATAAACCATCGCCAAACTTATTAGACTATACACATATAAGAGACCTATTTGAAATTATCTCCAAAAATTGGGATACCTGTTTCTCTCCCATTTTTCATCAAGATCAAAAAGATAAACACTATTGGGAACAATGTGGAGATCACATTGCAGAGGTTAGAAATCGTCTTGCCCATCATCGTAGTGAGGTCATCTCGCAAGTCAACAACTCCCGTTATGAAGAAATTTGCCACGAGATTTTGCAGATAGTAAGAGCCAGGAACTCCATATAGAAGTCGACGGTCAATTCTCCTTTACCTGCTATTTTCATCTTCCTGGAAGAAAGAGTGTGTTCCAGTAAGCATAGTTGCCACACTAGCGCAGCAGAAAGCATACTTTTTCATCATACAAAGCAAACGATGCGAGTGTCTTTGTTGATTACTGTGCCTATCTGGTATACTATAGTTGTTGTGTTGGAAAATAATGGTCATGTGGTAATTGCTCTTTGCGAGGGATGTTTGTGAGATAGCTACATTGAATTAGGCCGATGTTTGATGAATAGCGATGATGGAGATCCTTGCATTGATGAATATTCTGCATACATCACTTTTTGCATCAGGTACCCAGAAGACTATTCTGGGAGCAGGTTTCCATAATATTGGCAACAGAGGCGTTTTACGTACATTGAATGAGACTATGTCCAATCAAATCGAGCTACATTATGGCGAGAGATGTGGACATCTCCCGCTAGATGCTCACAAGATTAGTGTGCTCGTCCAATCCCCCACGTCCCCTATTCGTACCCAAGTGCAGTATCTTAGTCACCTTTTTGGAAAAGAGATTCTTGCTTATACCTTTGACGAGTTCAAGGCTGTCGCAGGGCAGATTACAGAACCTGTACCACTGGTTGTTCCCTATATTAATGTTCCTGAGACGGAGGCATATGTCCGCGAAGAATTGGGTGCAGAAGTATGGGGCTTACCCGGGCCAATGACTCATATACTGAAAAATAAGGCGCTTTTCTATCAGCTTGCCGATGAGTTGGCCGGGGAGAGCTTTTGTCCTCCTGATTATACTATTGTGCATGTGCAGGATGTTGCCAAGGAGGCTGAAACATTTCTGGGGAAAGTGGAGCAGATCTATAAGGAAGCTGGTGTAGCTCAGACCTATCCACTGGGCGTGGTATTGCGGGCGGCTGAATCAGATGGCAACTATGGGTGCTGTCTGGTTTATGAAAAGGCTGGTTTGGTGGTTGTCGTCGAGAATGGTGATATTGGAAGTGCTCGCTCTTATAGCAATTGGTATGATGCCTTAATTCAAGCGCAAACAAGTTTGATAGACACTACAATGTCTCCTTCCAGGGAGGCCCACGTGGTAGTTAGCCGCTTTCTTGATCTGGCCGATTCCCCCGGCATGTCTGTTGTCATAATGGATGGTCAGGTCGAGTCTCTGCGCTGGAATGGTCAGTATCAAAAACCAGGTAGTACAGCTTGTATTGGAACAAATACGTATATACCCAAGAATGATTATCTACAGCAAACGCAATATTGCTATGAAGATAAAACAGCAGAATTTTTTGAGGATTTCTTGCGTAAAACAGCACAAAAGTGTGGCATCGATTTTTCTTCATTGCGTGCTGTGGCCAATGTCGATCTCATGATCCCTACGGAACTGGAAAGATTGCTCCAGAAGAGGCGTAAGCAGCGACCCATGAACTATCTGGCCGAGTGCAATCCACGCTGGACAAACTACACCGATGCGATTATGGCGGTTCTGGGTGCCAATAGGAAAGAGCCAACCATTGAGAATATGCGTGCTGTGATACAGGCGGGTATCTCTACAATTGATAAATATCCTCTGCCAGCTACTGTGGATCCTCATATCCTCAGAGATCAAATCTTTGAAAGGGATCAGGCGCTTAAGCAAGCTGGTACCCGCATTATCTGCCGCATGGCGAGGGACCCGATGGGTCTGATTTTTGCTGGGAATATAGCACTCGCACAACAGGAAATGGAGCAAATACTTGCAGAGCTGCCTTGCTCAGCGCAGGAACACCCCTCACTTTAGCCTCTCTGCGGTAGTATGGGTGAGAGATGTTATTAGCGCATTAATAATTATTATTGTAAGGTCTAGTTCGCTTCTAACAAGGCTTCGAGTGCTGCAGCCACCATAGAAGTGGAGATAGCATCCATGGATTCGCCACAAACATGGCGATGGGACCTTGTTAAGCGAAAACCATATTTGAGATGGCTGTCCGGTCCAAAAGTAGGCCCAAAAAGTCCCACTCCTGGTATACGGAAAAGATCAGCAGCGTGAAGTATACACGAGTCTACCCCAAGAAAGAGATCAACTTCGCCAATT
This sequence comes from uncultured Ktedonobacterales bacterium, assembly GCA_966427955.1. Taxonomy (GTDB): domain Bacteria; phylum Chloroflexota; class Ktedonobacteria; order Ktedonobacterales; family Ktedonobacteraceae; genus DASYAN01. The sequence continues at coordinate 12,335 of CBJMBI010000021.1, read as the reverse complement.
AAGGCAAGAGATAGTGGAAGAGGTAAGTTGTAACATGGAATGATGCGCTTCTCATGCCGCCCAACATTGAGATGGAGATCCTGTTCACCTACGACAAAGACGATGAACTCGGGATGCTGAGACAGAAAAAGGTCTAGTAGTTCGACAAACCTATCTGTAGGCCACATTTTTAGGGGGTTAGTATCTGCATGGACGGCCATGACACGCCACGGTGCATGAACCTCGCTCCGTAAAGCATGTGCCTGCTGAGAATAGGGTTGTGGCAGAGCAAGCGGAGCAGCAAAATTCTCCAACTGTAGTGAAGGATTTAGCTGCAGGGGGATGTCAAATATGAGATCCATATAGTGTTTTTTCAAGTTTATTGGGACGTGTGTCTGGTAAAGCGAATAGAAACCAATAGATTTGGCAGGAGCAAGCAGTTCGTGCAGGCGACCTGCTGAAAGAGAATGCCGAGGGGCCAACGAGATGAACAAGTCACATTCCCCTATGCTTGCAGCCACTTTCTCAGCATCAAATTGAAGAGTGTTTCCTTGAACGTAACCATCAAGTTCAATATGGACATATTCTCTGTGTGTTGGAACTTCATAGACAGCATAAAATGGTATATCAGAAAAGAATGTTTCTCTTGCTCCTGACATGCAGGCCAATGTAAGCTGTTGAGGAAAAAGCGCTGCCAGAGCACGCATGGCTGGTAGGGCAAATAAGTGATCTCCTAGCCCCTGGAAGAAGGCAACAACAGGCTTTTGGATAGTAGACAGCTTCTGGCTTGCTATTTCTACTTCCTCTCCCCTACGAGGGTTTATCCATTGTGATAGATCTGCATTACCAGAGCTACGCTGTCTTTCTTCTTCTCTAAACTGTTCTAGCAACTGTTCAACGTTGTCGCGCATAGTCTGAATAGCCTTTTGGTAAGCTTCGTTGGATGTTGGCATGTTTTGCATGATACAATACCTCGCAATTCTGGATAATAATTATACTAATGGTGCAATTCTAAAATACTTCCGATTGATATTTAGCTTGGCACTAACCTCTGGATCTGGCTCATCAATCGGAAGGCGAGCATCAGGATGGGTTTTTGTAGCGTAGCAATGTGCTTAGACGAAACTCACTGCACTGTTGACGACTGTCAGGATGCCACCAGAGCTGATCAGGGTCAGGTAACATTTCTGTTACACTAATAGGCCCATCTGGTAGCCTGCCTAGGTCCTCCACCGCAGCCGGATCGGCGAAGTCAATGTAGAACGGTTTAGGTTCCTTGGAATGGCGGACATAGACATGCTCAGGTAATCCATAGCGGATGCGCAAGGAATGGAAGAGTTTCCAGCGTTCAAAACCACTTTTACTCACTGGAAGCTCAAAACGCCATCGTGCACGCTGGTAGACATATCCATCAATTTCGATGCGGGGTGTAAATTCACCCAGATTGACAGGGAATGGGTTAACGCAAGGGAGTGCTAGCGCATGATGGAGAATAGAGGAAAGATCGCCAGGATAAAGGTGCAACAAGCGTTCTCCAACTCGTACGCCGCACGCATCTGGATCAACTGTCACATCGGCAATAGGAACTGTTTCATAGTTGGTTGGCAATGCACGACCGCTCAGCTCAATACGGACGCCGGGCAATTCCGGCGTAATATGCTTGCTTCGACGACGGGAAATGACAGTAGCCATACGATCCGAGTCAACTAACCTGACCACTTCGGATTGGAAGCGATCCCACAGGCCTGACGGATCGGGATGAAAGACGGTGGGACCAGCTCCAAATATAGAACTTGAATCATCATGGAGTTCGGCAAGGACCCATGTCGCGCTGTTAAGATCCTGGCCAGCAGCCATAAGGTCGGGACTAGGTAAGCATACCATCATATCGTCAGGGACAAACAAATCCCAAAAAGGTGTGAGCACATGGAGGATCTCTTGAGAGGTTACCTGTATTGTGCGTTTGCCTTCTATTTTCGTCTTTAACATATCTTCCAGCGATGAGCGGAGGTGTTTGGCCCGCCATCCCTTGTCTTCAATCTGCATGCCAGCCAGTCGTGCTAGTGGCATCTCTCTACCGCATAATACTGCACGAAGACTATCTCGTGCGTCTTCGCGAATAAGCAATGCAGCAACGAAGCAGAGAGGCAATGTGGCCTTTAGTATCCCTAATATCTGTGTGGCGGCAGGGCGTCCGATTGAGAGCGATGTATTAAATGGGCTGGAGCGATCTTCGCGAAAGACTGTTCGATCAGCATAATGGGTCCCCTGACCGTGGCGTGCTTCAATATCAAGTGTGCGACAGAGATTCTCAGCTTCTGTAAAATAGGCACGTCGTTGGGGCCATGGTGTCTGGGCAAAGCGATCTTGCAATGTTAGCATCTGGCGAACGGGGCCATTCTCATTATCGTAACGTGCAAGACACTCAAGAAGTAAGTGCTCGGTGGCTGGTACTTCAGGATGCAGAATCAAAAATGGTCTCAGTTCTTGCATAGACGTAGCGAGTTGCTCTTGTGTCAAACCCAGCTTGTTAGCAATATTGCTAGGCTCACATTTTCCATCAAGAAGTCTCCACATGGCCATCGCCTCATAACTGAGCGTGTAGGAACGGCCATTGAGGGTACAAACAATACGGTTATTTGCATCCTCACCAAATAGGGGGTTACGGCGTGCGTAGATATTTTGTGGTAGTGGAATATGCTTCGATAGTAATCGCGAAAGCCCGTTCAACACCCATATGCTTGTCTCTACAAAGATCTGCTCCGATTGAGGTGTTCCTACCTCTACAGCGGCAGTCTGGGTTGGATCGAGTCGTGCGAACAGTATTGGCCCAAAAAAAGAAGCAGTTTCACATTTGGCAGCTAAACGGCGCAGGTAGCGATGCGCTCTCATCTCACATGCTTTGGTATTGCTTCGAGCAGATATCTGGAATGGCTTCTCAGCCCAGCGTAAAAAGATATTCTCAAAGAAAGTTGGACTAGAGAGAAAGACAGCTTCTTGAAGACGCTGATCCTGAAAGGTTTGATGTAAGCTCTGTCTTCCCTTGAAAAAGGCATCTTCATAGGTTGTATGAGCCATAGTCTCAGTATGTTGGACCTGAGCTAATAGATCATTCCATTGTTGTGGCCATGCAGGATCGCCATAATCGCTCCATATCATAGCACTCTCGGGAGGTAATGGTGCAAAGCGTACTACCTGCCGCCTGATGTGATAAAACGGTTTGAGTTGCGCATCGTCGCGGGAATAGCGTGTCCAGGCACGCTCAAGTGCCTGCGGCCAAATCTGGCTCTGAAAAAGTGCTTGCTCCTTCTCCAGTGTATGCTGAGCATCTAGATAATTTTCAATAGCCTGGAGTGCCTGCGCACTGCGTTGCAATGTCAGAAGATCAAAAGGGATGCCTGTACTTCTGAGTAAAAACTCAGGATAGACCTCGATCGATAGCTTGCCAACAGGTAGATCAGCTTCCGTTGCCAAAGTTTCCTTCAATGTATCTGTTTGTTGTTGCATCCGTATACTTTCCTCCGAAGAACATGTAAAATCATGCTAGAGCGTGCTGTATGATATTTTATTGTGCTCTTTTCCACTGTTTTGTGGCTCATTCATCCTAATTGTTTCAGCACTATAACGATGAACTTGTAGGCGCAATTCCGATGTATAGCGCTGTCCTTCGTCATCTTGTAGCCAAAGTTGATCTGGTCCAGGTAGCATTTCTTCCAGCGTAACTCTCGCATCATCCCGGATCATATTTTTGACGAGGTCATGGGAAAAAGGAGAAGCGGTATCAAATAGCCACGGCTTACGCTCTGAGGCTACTCGTGCGAAGACGAATCTAGGCCACTGATGGGCTCGTCTCAGACGACAGACCTCCAGCGCAAGATCTAGGGTATGGAGTGATGTTAGACTGCTCAGATCAGCATGCCAACGTCTTCGCTGGTAAATTGTGTCACCTACACGCAGGCGAGGCGTTCCGCAAGTATCACTTGTAAAGGGGGCGTGAAGGACAGGAGGATGTGCAAGTGCTGCAAAAGGAGGATAGAAGACAAAATCAGCTAGAGGAAGATAAAGTTGGAGTTGTTTTCCCTGAGCATCTCGTAAGACTGGACCTGAGGGATGGAGGCTGACGGTAAGGCTCGTTGGCGAAATCATTTCCTGCCCCTCAGTTCTGGCAATTGCGCCCATGGCAAGACGTGTCCCAGGGAATGAATAGAAGCCCTTGTTACGCCGCTCTACCTCCAGGCTAACCAGACCGTGCGCGGAGGGTTCAATCTCTAGCCAGGTTGTTGCAGTTTTTTCGTACCGCTGCCGCGAGGGAAAGAATCTAGCCAACCATCCCCATATCATGAGATGGTGATGGACCCGGCTCAATACTATATCCATCTGACCATCTGCAATTGCTTGAGGGGAAGAGGCTGCCAGACAGATATCTGGGAGGGCATAGCGTCCCCCTTCAGTAGAGGGGCCAGCGAAATCGGAGGGAAGCTGTAACTCTGTTGTGGCGTTTCCCTGTACAGATAAGGTAGGGAGTGAAGCTGTACCACTTTGCAACTCGCCATCAGGGCGGGCATGATGTGCATAGTCAAGAAAACTCAGGCTAGATCCGTCAGCTGGTAACAAGTGTTGTACTTGACGGCGGTACATATCTTGAATGCTGGCACCATAACTCGCCGACAACTCTAATGCTGGTGAGAGGCGCCGTGCGATGTTTTCTGCTATGTCTCGTCCCATGTGGATAGAGAAACGCGAACTTGCCTCTTCATTAAGAATCAAGCGATCCGCATACATCTTTCCAGCTTTTCGTCGTGCAGGCTTGCCTGTCCACTCCGTAAACAGGCCTTCCAATTTGCTCAGGATCTGTCGGCGCTCCTCCAGATTTGCTTGTGCAAAGCTTTTCCGTAGCTCGTCTAGCTGTTGCAAATGTGCAAGCCACTGATTACGAGCTTCCCCTTCTGGCATCCGCTGGAGGCCAGCGATCAGTGTAGTTAGCCCATCAGCATCATCTGGAGGGAGAGGGATCTCCAGAATGAGTGCACCGCAGCGCAGTAGTGGGAGAGAAGCTGTAAATAGAGACGAAGGGGATGTGCCCAGTACGTGAGCTGCTTGTGCAAATGACATTTCTTGTTGGTCCAGAATAGCAATGAGTTGATCTACTGGCGAGGTGAAGGGAACAGTGATATCCTGAACTGATGAGATTGCAGAAGTACTATCGAAACTGAAGAGTGGATTTCTCCGCACTGGTATGTGCAATCGTAATGAGGAAGCTCGACAGATTTGGCGATTTAATTCTCGCAGTGCCCAATATGCGATAGTTACATGCCGCCTTTCTGGCTCGTTCTTGCAAAGCTTGAAAGAAGCACTTTCATCAACTTCACCATACGCAATTGGACCAAAGAAACTCGTTGTCTCGTTTTTCGCACAGAACCTTTGTAGATACTTATAAATCTGCCGCTCTACTCGTCGACTATTTGATGAAGCTGGACCTACTTCTTTTGCTAGAAAAGATTGTAAAATGTTTTCATAGAAAGGTGGATTAGAGAAAAAAGTAGCTTCTTGAAAGGTTTGTGTAGCAGCGAGGGAGTGTAGGCGCTTGCGCAAGCACTGGTATTCTTTTTCGTACTCCTCTTGTAAATGTCTGCGCTGGCTTCGCCACGCGCTCAGCGTCTCATTCCATTCATTTGTATGATACTTGAGCGTGGGAGGTTCCTGACCTCTGCGCAACGCCTCCTTGACCTTCACCTGTTTCTGCTCACCAGCAACCTCTGCCAATTGTATCAGGCGTTCCTCTATATCACAAACCCGATCTAACAGCTCAAGTAGGGATGAGGAGAAGCCAAGAGATTCCACCATGTCGAAAGGAAAACCAGCATGCCGGACGACGAAAACGTCACTTATGTTCCAATGTGTATTCATATCGCTGCCTCCACTAACACGCCATGTTGGCGTAGACTTGCCACAACTTTGCTCCTCTGAACTTCGGAAATTGTTGGCAATGCAACTGTAGGTTCCTGAAAGTGATGTAAGGACTGAAGCATTCTTGCCAGTCTTTGGTCCATGGCAAGAATCTTCTGTAAACGCAGATTGACGGCGAACCACTTATTCTCATAAGGAAGCTGAACGAGGACACAATCAGGCTCTAGTCTGATTGTTCCGGGGGCTCCCGATGGAGGATCTGGCGGTGTGACACAATATGCTCCCGCAACTCTACCGGGGCTGAGAGGAGCACGTTGTATCAGTGCACGTGCAAGCTCGTTCAGGATATGAGGTAGACGCTCCTGAGAGAGGGTATTGGCAGCGGAAAAAGAACGGGTGCGAGCAAGATCGCGGTGAGCGTCAAGAGGTGCTAGCTCGACCACATGTTTTCCCCATCTGGTTTGCTGGCGGCCAACAGGCCAGTGGAAGCGCCGAACACCCGCCAACCAGTCAAAGAAACATGGTTTGTCAAGTGAGATCAGGCTTTCCTGTATGTGCTCTGTATTGATCGTGGGTGCCCCTATTAACCACTCAGCGACAATACGTACACCACGCTCACGAAGGCGCATGGCACTGTGGCAGAGTTCAACGTGAGAAAACGGCTGTCCCCACTCATCCAGGACAGTTTCTCCTAGCATGGTAAAAGTTACTACCGCAACTTTGATTCCCGACTCTAGCAGACTCTCGGGCTCAAGTAATGCCTCCAACGGAACAGGTCCACCCCAGGGAGCATGCCTAGTTTTGGGGACCTCCCCATAGGCACTCCACCACAGTTGTTCTGAGAGGCCAGGCAGTGTGCTAACGACACGTTGGTCGTAAGGCTTATCCATTGGGACAAAGCGAACATTCTCGAATGCAGGTATGCGCTGGAGCACAGACTTATAGCGAAGTGCAAAGTATCCTGATACTTCAAAATCGTGATGATGAGCAAATGCGCGTGCAAGCCAGACAGCAGCAGGCAACTGCTTATCTGTATCAATCAGCAGGCGAAGCGTTTCCGCCTGTGCTAAATCCGTACATGCACGCTGCAACTCGGGAGTGTATGGGGCTTCCTTATCCGCGGCTAGAAGAACATCCGCCGAAGATTCCGTTGTACCGTTAACTATTTCCAGATCGTCTATCCTGAGATGAACCGCTGATGAGTAAGGCTGACCTGACAGAATCGCACCGCAGGCACGTAACCAGCGGTGCAAATGATCCGCCTGTGGCAGGAGTTGCCTGCCTGCTAATAAAAGGATATGGCGATTGAGCGTCTCCTGGCTTGGAGAGGGGGGTAAGTTCATATCGTATCCAGTTGGGAACGTGTTGGCCTCGGCGAGGAGGCGCTCAACGAATGCATGCATCAGGTCATACACTTGCCAGCCTGGAGGAGCTTCATAGGCCAGTGTCGGATCACTGTAAGGAGGAATCAAAATGTATTTCAACAGTGTCTCCCCCCATGTACAAACGTACAGCGCAGTTCTGCTGTATGACGGCCTAGAGAACTGTGCAGCCAGAGTTGCTCGGGGCCGGGACGCATTTCTGAGAAGACAACATAAGGGTTTTCCTGCTTCCTGGCATCAAAGGCTGCTGCTAGGAGATGAGGACAAGCTAGGTCAATATAGATCGGCTTACGTTCCAAAGGGAACTTGATAAACAGGCGCTGCGGGAGATGATAGTAATCCCAAATTTCAAGCGCTTTCATCAGTTTTTCCTCAAGAGAGGATGCTTTGAAGAGATCCGTTAAGATTGTGGTATCAAACCGCCACTGCTCGCGTTGGACAACAACGCCATGATAAACAATACGAGGTGTATGGCTTCCCAGAGAGAGACCAAGTGGGCGGATACGTGGGAGAGCAAAAGCCGTGTGTAACAGATTCTCTAACTCACCATTCCAGAGCCTTACCTCGCTATCCAAGCTCTGTGAGTACAACCGTGCCTCCTCTCCATTGCTCTCAACCCATAGATCATCAACTGGTAACAGCCAAGGGTGTGCAGTCGTGCTCATGCCTCCGATCTCGACAACGGGACCGGGAAACTCCGCAGGAGGAAGGCCGGTTCGGCGTGAAGCTAAACAATTGATCACGGGAAGATGATCGCCAAGCTGGGCCAGACGTGTAACTAGTTCGGCCTGTACACGCTCACGGTGTCGATGAAATTGGAGTGCCCAGCCCCAGACCAGAGCGGTATCATGTATATCACTTAATATGATTTCATAATCGCCTTGTGCCCAGGCATCTGTACTCTGCGCACTGATCATCAAGTCAACGGAACACACTGCTCCTGTCAATAGTTCGTCACACATCTCTGGCAATGCCAAGTGCTCAATGTGTACCTCGTCTACCATAGGGTCTGGTATATGGGCTGTAATGGCGTCAACGAGCTGTCTATCGAAGGGAATTTCATGATCACTACAGGCCATGAGGGCATGGAGCAAGGAGACTTTGCTAGTTCCCAGTAAAGCTGCTACGGCTTTGTTCGCCGCTTGCTGAGTACGCATAGCAGCTCCTGCTAATAATGTAAGAGCTGGTTGCACCTTTGATTCAAGCTCACTTGCTCTAAATCCGCATAGCTTTATATCAAGAGTACCAACACATTCTTCACGTACTGGTTGGCGATCTCCATAGAACTGTGGAGCGGATGATGGACCTTCGATGCCATAAATGGTTGCCATCATGGTACGAAGCTCATCGCAGATCTGTACTTTGCCCGCTGCATCTGCCTCTGAAAACCGGGAAACAAGGGACATGATTGTCTCTATATTTTTCCAATGCTGCTCAGTTACACTCCTGGGTAGTCCGGCTAAACGGCGCACCAAATCCTCTAGAGGTGTTTCGCATGCAGCAGGAACTTCTAGTTGGTGAGCAACAAAGCGAGCACGGCAAGCATTTGCAGCGAGCGCTGTTGCCTCCTCTATTGAAATACCCATAGTTTTACAGAGAGAGGAAAGAGGAGTAACATTATCAACCAGATTGACCAGACGTAGCAGGGACTGGTTTTTGATTGACTCAGTGCGAGCAAATGTCCGTCGCGAGAGAACAAGCCATGGAGCGACAGTTGGTGAAAAGGCAATGCGATCAATCAGGCCACGCACCAACCATGAAGCAGGATGTGCTCTACGTGCATATAAGGACAGAGATTCATTCCACGTGACATGTACAGTAGAAGGTCTACTATCCACTTCACAGACCCCGTAGTTGATAGGACCAAAAAAGCTAATGGTTTCATTTTTGGTACACAAACGTTGAAGGTAAGTCGCCAATTGTCGCTCCAGGCGTTTATTGAGCTTACCACGTACAATATCTCGGTAAACACCAGGGCTGGTAGAAGCAATGGCTTCTAAGACACGCGGATCTGATGAACTATCTAACAGGACCGTTTTTAAACGCTCAGTTTCCTGTACCCAGAGGACCTGAAGCTCTTGTTCTAACTTCTCCTTTTCTACTGCAGTAGTATTCCAGTTAGATACCCAATCAGACTCTCCTTCTAGGTCTTCTGGAAGTGGCTTGCCAGCCTTAAAGTTAGCCAGGGCTTGTCGTTGTGGACGCCGATGTTTGGGGGCAGTATGACGCAGTTCTTGTTGTCGTGCTTGTATTTCAAGTAGCCGCCGTGTTAAGAGAAGCACATCAGGAGATTGCAAACGATCGACGAAGTCGATGGGGAATCCGGTAGTACGGACCACAAAATATGGAAAAAGTTGCCATTCCTCCAATGTGGCTGTGCCAGTGCCTGTTGTGCAGGCAACGTTGCCTGATGAAGTAAGAGACGACCTTGATAAATTTTGCATTGAGTATCCTTTCAGAGCACAAATTGGACACGCAATTCAGATGTATGCGTGCCTGTATGGCGTTGAAGCCAAAGCGCTTGCGGACACGGCAACATTTCAACCAATGTCAGAGCCCCTTTTTGCAAGAGTTTTTGCAGCATTGTGTGCGCAAAAGAAACATTCAGGTCAAGGCAAATTGGCTTAGGCTCTGAACTGCTCTTTGCAAAAAGATAGCGAGGCCAGCCTGCTATTATTCGTTGACGTGCAATCTCTACGGCGAGATCAGCAGCCGATTTGGCGGTAGCCAGAGGGGAAAGTGCATTTTCCGGCAATTCCCAGCGTCTCCGTTGATAAACAACATCGCCAATTTGGATGCGCGGTGTCTCGATACCACAGCGGATCAACGGCATCTCTACTTGAGCGGGAGCAAAGCAAAGGAGGTGAAGATGGTCATTCTCACCCACGTAAAGAGAGAGTTCTTTGCCATCAGGTGCTTGTAGAACAGGACCCTTCTCGCTTGCTACCACCATTACATCAGCAATAGCAATGCGTCGCTCTGGATCAACATTTGCATACCCAGATACTTCAATGAAACGTCCAGGAAAATCGTTACTTACGAGGCCTTTATGTTGGCGTCGTCTTAGCACGGTAGCCATATGCTCCCTACCACCCCAGGGAGTAAGGTCGTGGGCGAACGTTGCCAGAACTTCAGACTTATGAGAGGCAAAGTAGGCCTGAGAGCCCCAGGCAAACACGTAGGGATGAGCCTCGCCAAGAATGATTTGGGGGGGCATATTAGGTCGACGCTCAAACATGAGATCCAGACTTACCGCTCGTGCGGTTGGTTCTATCTCTATCAGATCACTGATATCGCGAGGATGTAAGTGGGCAACTTTGCTATCTGAAGTCTCATCATCTGAAATAAGGACGAGGCGTTGGCGGAGACGTTCTATAAAGATGCGGGCCGGTTCAAGAAGCTGCTTTAACTCCTCACGGCGTGCAGGATGATCTATAGCCTGTGCAAAGGTCAGGAAAGGCACGGGAGAGCCAATTTCTTCCAGAACACGTGTCGCTAGTGTTCTGATGGCCCGGTGACGAAGTTCCCCATAGGCAGCACCCAGCCGCAGAATTGGTGCGAGTTCTTGTTCAATGCGATTTGCCTCTGAGGCAGGACAAAGCACAGGTTGCATATCACCTGCACAGTCTTCATAAAGAATCTGGCGATCAGCATACATATGTCCCGCTGCACGGCGTGGCTCCTCACCAGTAATATCTCGAAACATCGTTTCCATACTGGTAAGTAAGTGCTGGCGCTCAGGAAGTGTAGCATCTGAAAAGCTCTGCAACTGATTGCTAAACCTGTCAAAGACATCGCGCCAGAGGTCGTCTGCTTGACCTTCTGGCAAACGTGATCGGAGTTCGGCAAGTGGCTGCGCCTCAGTAGAAGATGGTTCCAGATCACGGCGCACAAGTCCCTGACGTTCCAGCCAACTCACGATCTTTTCACACTCTGCTACAGATAGATCAAGCTCAATGGCAAGTCTATCAACGGTAGTTTGTCCTGTAATGGCGTGAAATAGCTTTGCTGTATTTGTATCAATCTCAATATTTTTGCCTAGTGCCGTGTAAGCCGTTTTTCCTCGTATAGATGCAATACCTAGCCTGCGAATCGGTAAGGCACGGCGGAGAGAAGCCTCTCGGCAGGCTGCGCGCCCTAATGCCGCAACTGCCCAAAAAGAAGCAAAGGCTTTACGCTGGACGATTCCTTCCTTTGTCTCTGGCCCAAACGTCCATTCGGGAATGTCCTGACTGACAAAGCCATATGTCAGTGGTCCAAAGAAGCTGGTGGTTTCGTTTTTGGAAGCAAGACGTTGAAGGAACAGAAATAGCCGTTGTTCAAAAGCACGCTCTTTAGACGTAGAAATCTCTTGAAGGGGAGAATGACTCCAGCGATCGACCGCCTCGAAAAAGTCAGGTGATAACAGGAAAATTGCTTCTAGAATATCTGTCCGGCTAAACAACTTTTTTAGCTGTGAACGTACAGCTAGCTGCTCAGCATGGATACTGTGCTCTAACTGATTTCTCGCAAGCTGGCTTTGCTGCTTACAGGTGATCCACTGGATGAGTAATGGACCAAGCGTATCCGAGTCTGCACAGCAGGCATCAACATTCTTCTTTGCTGGCTCACGATTGTGCCCTACGCAGTGTCGAAGACGAGAGAGGCTCCGCAACCGATCACGATTTCCCTGGGCTGCACTACTGGCTACCTCAGCGGTGAATACTTCTGAGAGCAAACGGTGGCGAATTTGGGTTGCCTCTGCTTCAAGACGTGCAATACGCTCTGCTAGAGAACTGCTTTGAGGGGCCACCAATACATCTAAAAGATGGAATGGGAAACCAGCTCGTCGGAGAAGAAAATGTTTGACTAATTGAAAATTCTTCACACTATCACGCTCTACGTATTGGTAACTATCCAAACCTTGGTCTTCTTCTGCCCTTTAGGGGTGTAGACGAAAAGAGAAGGCTGAATAGTTACCAGTTTGCCTTACAGATTTAAATTGACAACATCGAAGGGACGATTCAATTTGGTACGTAGTTTGGGCAATGCGGCAACCAGGGCCATCTGATCTGCTGTCTCAGATGC
>CBJMBI010000020.1:0-19067 GCA_966427955.1 uncultured Ktedonobacterales bacterium | reverse complement strand
ATCACTGTAGCTGTGAGTAAATCTATGCCTTCAAAACGATCAGTAGCGTCGATGTCTCTGCCAAAGCAGGAAGAGCTGATCATTCATGGAGACCATGCCACGCTCCAGCATTGGTTGATGCACTACTGGGAAAAGCTTCACATTCCACCTGCTGAGTTGCGTTTACTTGCCATGACGCAAGATCGTCAGGAATTTAAACAATGGACAGGGAAACGTGTCAATAGTATGGCACTTGGCTGCTACTGTTACATCAAATTGTCCTCCGTCTCTCACCAGTCTAAAGCGGTGTTGAGTGAACAAGCAACACATCGTCATATTATCTTTATCGAACCGAATATGCAGCCACAATCAATAGAAGTAACTGTTGCACATGAATTAATTCATCTGGCTGACCGTGTAAAGGGAACACCGCGTCGTCACCATCATCATGGCTATGATTCTATCGCTGCTGATGAGGCTGCGATTACAGGCTATACGCTGGAAGATTTACGTAATTTATTACATGCTGAGAGTGTAGCACGGGAACGTGCGTGCCGTGAACGTCGCCCAATCCGCTATTTATATAAATGTCCAAACTGTGATAAAGAATATCCCAGAACGCGGCGCTATTCCCAAGCAGTCTCATGTAGTCTCTGTGATACAAGCTATAATTCACGCTTCAGATTAGTATTAACTCCAATAGAAGCTAATGGTGTAATAAACTCTTCCTAGTGAAAGAGGAATTGAATCACTATGAGACAAATATCACGTTGGCACGCCAAGTATCCACGGCATGCTTAAGAGCGGCAATATATCCATCCTCATCGTTATGATCGGCCTCTGGCGCGTATTTCGGAATAATCTGGTCGACAGTCACCAAATCCCACTGAGCAACATACAGGTTGCGAATCAGTTGGTACCAAGCCTTGAAACCATCCTCCCAGGTATTAAACCAAGCAAAATTGTCTTGACAACGAAAATTAGGAATACAACGTAGATTACCTAATGACCGACTATTTACTGCCTCACCTTTAGTCCCAAAAGTACTTTCGTGCATAAAAAATGCTAGTGCAAAGACGGGGTCGATACCATATTGTACGCCTAAATCATATAATGCTTGACCTTTTCCAGCAGCAGGAGAGTGATATGCAGCAAGTACCTGATTAATAAAATCCGCGCTAATAGAAGGGCTACCGATGACTGAGTAAAGGCCAGTCTGTGGTGGAACCGAGTTTGTTGAAGTCAATGGATGATCTCGCTCCCATGTGTTTGCCAGATTCCCGCCAACCTGTACAGAATAGGTGCCTGATCCACTGAAACTCAAAAATCCTGGGCCATGTGGACGCAAGTTTATCGCAGCCGAAAGTAAAACGGTGAGAAAGAGTACGGCACAGACAAGACTAATCATCCATAGTTGCACATGCCTATTTTGTGGTAGTCGAAGCTGTGTAGTGAGCCCAATGAAGTTGGTGGGAAGAGACAAGCGAGCAGATGGTATTATCTGGCCTTTGGGAGAACGCTCACTGACTGCTGGAGTATAGGCAGTTTTGAGAGCCGTCTCTTCGTTGCTGATCTTCTGGAGCCTTCGCGTAGCACGCGCAGGGATATTTACATCGACTTCAATGGGTGGTTCTCCTGAAGATTTGCCAATGTAGCTGCCTCTTGCCATAAGAAGAAGCCTCCTTAATAGATAGAGAGCGTACATCTTGTTTGAGTGTAGAGCACAATCCTCTCATTGACTCTCTAATATGCATAGAAGCGCCCCCAGTTAGAAAATATCATATCACCTTAAAAACGGCTAAATCATGAGAAAAAAGTCCTAATTGCTAGACTAGATATACATTGGAGTTATAAATGGTATCGAATTGTCTCCCAATTTCGTCTTTATACAATAGGGGCTTGCTTCTTCCTCATGCATAGAAAGCAAGAGTATTTGGGAGTCATGGTTTGATGGAAAACATTGTCAGAGATCTCTGAGTATACGTCCTCTGTCATGTATCATATATAGTAAAGCATAGAGTAGCTTGAAGATATCTTTGGGGTGTGTACCTGGTCAGTGGCGAAGAATTGATAGGCAAATTAAGCTGAACAGGTAGTTACCACTTATCTGCAAAAAGCGTTTTGTCGATAGAAGTAATGGAGCACTATCGAATAGTCCTACTTCTGTCATCTGCTAGCTTGTAAAACGTCATAAATAGTGTGACGTAGTCTAGCAACAGACCGAGCGCAAGAGTGTTTGTATTGTCAATAAAGTAGCTGAAATCTCTCTTCTGAAAGGGGCATTTGTCCTGTGAGCAATATGTTGGTTCTCCAGACGGTAGCCTTAACCATGTCCGACGCGACGGGGGGGACGTCTAATCCACTAGGGGCTATATCAGGGTATGTTGGGGCCATGATAGGCTGTGCGGTAACCTTCTTTGTTATCTTTTGGTTAAGCACTGTATTGTGGACGTATCGTGACGTCCGCGCACGCACGCAAGATTTCTTATCACAAATTCTAGCTACTGTGCTGGCTGCCGTCTTCCCAATTGCGGGTTTACTTATCTATATGATTCTGCGCCCCCGGCAGACATTGGCAGAAATCTACGAACGGCAGTTAGAAGAAGAATCGCTGCTGGCCGAGATGACGGAGCGCCAGACTTGTAACAACTGCCATGCGCGAGTTGAGTCAGATTTTCAAATTTGCCCGTCTTGTGGCCAGAAATTGAAACGTTCCTGTCCCAAATGCGAACGTCTGCTAGAATTGCGCTGGATGTTTTGCCCCTACTGTGCTACTAGTGTAGGGAGTGCCTCGCTGGCTCCAGGTGTGCCAAATATGCCTAGTATGGGGGGGTCAGTTCCTATGCCTCCTGGAGCGCCAATGCCGCCCAATAATGGGCCAATGAATGCTGGCCCAGGGATGAGTGTGCCGGGGAACCGTTTCTAATATCACAGTTGTCCGTTCAACCTATTCGCTTTGTCTAAACAGTGAAAATGTGGTATAATGGCGGAGCGGAATGGCATAGCGATACCACATTTTGTCTGTTCTGTTGGAATAAAGCTTAGATTGGTCAGGCCTGTCTCCCCATGAATCGCTTCCTGACACGAGAGTCCGAGGGTAATTTTGTGCTCTCGTAGATAGTGTGTTTTGTATAAGTCTCAGGGTATGCCTGGGAGAAGAAATCTATGAGGTGTGAGGGTATTTATCTTTTAAATCAGACATATGGTCCCAGCCTCGTAGCGTATCCATAGTGGAGTTTTTTGATGGCAAAGACGAGAGAATCGATAGTGTCAGAGCAACCCTCCCAAGATTATAATGCACTTACAAAAGGTCAAAATAACAATGGGAATGGCATACATGCTACAGAAAAATTGAATGGCGACGGCAGCAATGGTTATGGTAGCCAGAGTATCCAGATTCTCGAGGGCTTGGAAGCTGTACGTGTGCGCCCTGGCATGTATATTGGGTCAACAGACCAGCGTGGGCTTCACCATCTGATCTATGAAGTTGTTGATAACAGTGTAGACGAAGTAATGGCTGGTTATGCTGATACTGTCAGCGTAGTAATCCATGCTGATGGGTCAGTTACGATAGAAGATAATGGGCGTGGTATTCCTGTCGAAGAGCATCACCAACGTCCCGGTCTTTCAACGCTTGAAGTAGTCATGACGGTGTTGCATGCTGGTGGTAAATTTGGTGGCGGAGGCTATCAGATTAGTAGTGGACTACATGGGGTTGGGGTTTCTGTCGTTAATGCACTCTCGGAATGGTGTCAAGTTGATGTTAAGCGTGATGGATATCGCTATCGCCAGCGTTACCAAAGAGGTACTCCGCTCACGGACTTAATTATAGTTGGTCCTGAAGAAGGGCAAGGAACAATTACCTCGTTTCTTCCTGATCTCTCTGTTATGGAGACACGCGATTACAGCTTTGAGATCTTGGCTCAACGTTTCCGTGAAATGGCCTATCTCAACCGAGGTATGACAATTAGTCTAAAAGATGAGCGCACAGATCGTGAGGCAACCTTCTATTTTGAAGGTGGTTTGGTTTCATTTGTACGCTATCTGAATAAGAATCGCAATAAGCTGCAAGCACGTCCCATTAGTACTATCCGTGAAATTGATGATGTCAAAGTTGAAGTGGCGTTGCAATATAACGATAGCTGGACTTGTACCGAGTTTTCTTTTGCGAATGGAATCAACACGGTTGATGGGGGTATGCACATTACCGGCTTCCGGAGCGCGCTCACGCGTACCCTGAATGACTACGCTCGCAAAGTCAATCTGCTCAAGGAGAAGGATAGCAATCTAACTGGAGAAGATGTGCGCCAGGGCTTGACTGTGGTGATAAGTGTCAAGATCCCCAATCCTCAGTTTGAAGCTCAGACTAAATCGAAGCTTAACAACGCTGAAGTTCGACCCATTGTTGAAGCTGTGACTGCTGATATGCTCATGGAGTATCTTGAGCAGACGCCGAGTGAGGCGAAAGCGATCATTGAGAAGTGTCTTACCTCAGCGAAGGCACGTGAAGCTGCACGGGCCGCTAAGGATCTCATCCAGCGTAAAAATGCGCTCGATACGACACTGCCGGGTAAGTTGGCCGATTGTACCGAACGGAGAGCTGATCGTTGTGAGCTTTACTTGGTCGAGGGTGACTCTGCAGGCGGGTGTTTTTCTGGTGATACACTCGTTGCACTGGCAGATGGTCGCGCACTTAGCTTCAAGGCTCTGATCGCTGAGCAGGCTGAAGGAAAAGAACATTTCGGCTATACCATCCGCAGAGATGGTACCATTGGACTGGAGCGTCTGATCAATGTTCGTATGACCAAGGCTCATGCTAAGGTAATTCGAGTAACTCTGGACAATGGCGAGAGTATCATCTGTACTCCTGACCATCGCTTCATGTTGCGCGGAGGTGGCTACAAGCCTGCTGCAGATCTTACACCCAATGATTCCCTTATGCCTTTGTATCGGAAATTCTCTGATATGAATGAACCAGGTATTACCATTCAGGGATATGAGATGGTCAAAGATCCTCGCTCTGATTCCTGGCTCTTTACACATATGCTGTCTGACTGGTATAACCGTTGGCATGGCATCTACACAGAGGCAGATGGAGATCACTGCCATCATATCGACTTTAATAAGCTTAACAATAATCCAACAAATATTAAGCGTTTGCCAGCACAAGAACACCTTGAGCTTCACCGAAAGCATATTGAGCATACACTGCATCGACCAGAAGTTATTGAGAAGTGCCGCAAAGTTCGTCAGAGTGAGGCATTTCGTGCTATGATGAGTCAGCGTATGTGCCAGCCGGAGACAAGAGAGATCCTTTCACAGCAGGCTAAAGCACAGTGGGAAGATGAAGCCTATAAAGCTTATATGGTTGAGAAATGGCTTGAGTTTTATCAGACCAACGAAGTGTACCGTACGGAGGCACTTGCACGCCTCGATCAAGCGCAGCGTGAATATTGGAGTGATGAAGCAAATCGCCGTTTGCAGGCTGAACGCGTTCGTGCTTATTTCGAGAAGAATCCTGAAGCACGAGAAGCATCTTCTCAGTGTTCAAAGAAGCAGTGGCAAGATGAAGAATTGCTAGCTTGGCGTCGCGCAAAGACACAGCAGCAATGGACACCAGAATTTAGAGCTAAGAGGAAGGAAGCACTGCATCAGACCTACTATCGTAAGACGGTCGCTGCTTTGAAACAATTTGAGATGGCTGGTACAATCGATATTGATGCGTATCATGCACATCGCCGATTAAAACGCGATAAGTCTATTTTGCGTTTTGACAAATTCTGTCAGCGCTACTTTGATGGTAATGTGTCTTTAGCTCATGAAGCAGTTGCTACTTATAACCATCGAATTGTCACAGTTGAGCCGTTGGAAGAAGAGATCGATGTATATGATCTGGAAGTTCCTGGTACCCACAATTTTGCATTAGCAAGTGGGGTTTTTGTTCATAATAGTGCAAAACAAGGGCGGGATCGTCACTTCCAAGCCATTCTCCCACTACGTGGAAAAATCCTCAACGTCGAACGCGTAGGGCTCGACAAAATTCTACATAACGATGAAGTTAAAAATATCATTACGGCAATCGGTGTAGGTATTGACGAACACTTCAATATGTCAAAACTCCGTTATGGCCGCATCCTCATTATGTGTGACGCTGACGTTGATGGTGCGCATATTCGTACACTATTGCTTACCTTCTTCTTCCGACATATGCAACCGCTTATCACCAATGGACATCTCTATATTGCGCAACCCCCACTTTTCCATATCAAGATGGGCAAGCAGGTGCGCTATGTCTATACAGATGAAGAGCGTGATGCTTTAGTAGCTGAATATAGGGCAGCACACAATGGTAAAGAGCCAGAAGTTGGCCGTTACAAAGGTCTAGGAGAGATGAACCCAGAGACTCTCTGGGAAACCACGATGGACCCAGCGAGACGTACTATCCTCCGTGTGGATATCGAGGAGGCGATCGAAGCTGACAAGATATTTACCATGTTGATGGGTAGTGAGGTTATGCCTCGCAAGCGCTTTATTGAGAGCCATGCCAAGAATGCGAAGCTTGATATCTGAGCTAGTTCATAGTTGCACTACAAAGTGGACTGCGTCTTGACCCATATGTGGAGCCTACAGCATTTTTATGCACTTGGAGGAATTGCGCTAATAGTCGTATCGGGTGTATCTTCATCTCGAAGAGAGAATAGTGGGTGGGTCAGGAACCAAGCCTGACAATCGAAAGGTTTCTGCCCATCAGTGGGATGAACGGACAGATATGTTCCATCAGGCTGTAAGATATGGGCATTAACTGTATCGGCTAGGATGGGTTTAAGCATATTTTCAAGAATGGTCCTACGTAACTCTTTTGCTTGGACAGAGAAGAGCGCCTCAACTCGTGTGTTGAGATTTCGTTGCATCATATCTGCGCTTCCTAGCAATATTTCTTCGTTACCGTTATTCCCAAAGTAGTAGACACGGCTATGTTCTAGGAAGCGACCAATGATGCTTCGCACCTGTATATTTTCGCTAATTCCAGGTATCCCAGGGCGCAGACTACAGACACCGCGAACAATCAGATCAATTTGCACACCAGCTTGCGATGCCTGGTAGAGATAGTGGATTATCTCAGGGTCAGTGAGGGCATTCATTTTAAAGATCAGACGGCCATGGCCATACTGCATATGTAAGGAAATTTCACGGTTGATGCGCTCAACTATTCCAGCCCGTAAACACACTGGTGCAATCAGCAGTTGATGATAGGAATTCTGACGCGAATAGCCTGTCAAGGAGTTAAAAAGCGCGGTGACATCCCTGCCAATATTCTCCTGACAGGTGAGTAAGCCAAGATCCTCATAGACTCTTGCTGTAGCGGCATTGTAGTTACCAGTCCCGAGGTGGACATAGCGACGCAAACCATTTGCCTCTCGTCGCACTACCAGAGTGATTTTT
Source organism: uncultured Ktedonobacterales bacterium (assembly GCA_966427955.1). Classification (GTDB taxonomy): domain Bacteria; phylum Chloroflexota; class Ktedonobacteria; order Ktedonobacterales; family Ktedonobacteraceae; genus DASYAN01. Next base: position 11,645 of record CBJMBI010000020.1, on the reverse strand, counting down.
GCATGTGTTTTCAGACCTACCAATCCATAGATCAGATGTCCAAAGACTACGTGTACTCCGGCCTTCTCTAATTCCCTGGCCCATCCAATATTATTCTCTTCATCAAAGCGCGCTTTTAACTCTACAAGTACTGCTACCTGTTTGCCTGCCTCCACAGCCTCTAGTAGGGCATTGACAACGGGAGCATTCGTTCCAACACGGTAGAGTGTTTGTTTAATGACAAGGACATCTGGATCTCTGGCTGCTGTCTGAATAAAATTCACGACACTAGCAAAGCTATCATAGGGGTGGTGGAGTAAAATATCCCGTTTCTGGATTGCCGCGAAGATATCACTATCCTTGCGTAGGAGGGCACGGGGGGTGAAGGGCTGATCTTTTAATTCCGGACGGTCTAAATCATAGAGTTCTACCACGTTTCCCATACCAAGTGGGCCATCAATGACTGTCAGATCATCGGGGGTCAATTCCAAATTATTGAGCAGAAGACTACGAATGCGGGGGGGCATCGAAGGGTTCACTGCCAGATCAACCACTGTACCGAAACGCCGATCCTGGATTTCTTGTTCAATTGATTCAAGGAGATCAGAGGCTTCATCGACCTGCAATTCGATATCTGCATCTCGTAGGACCCGAAAAGCATATGATTCCCAGATTTCAAAGCCAGGGAAAAGCAGGTCCAGATTAGCTGCAATGACCTGTTCGATCCAGACAAAGGCAACCACTTTTGGTCCATCCGAGGGTGTATCCGGTCCTTCTAATGCTGTGGGGACGCGAAGGAGACGTGGAAGAGATGCTGGAACCTTCAGACGTGCAAATAACTCTCTGAACGAAGAGTCGGTCAGCACAACGGCCAAATTGAGGCTACGATTTGAAATGAGCGGGAAAGGATGCCCCTGATCAACAGCTAGCGGAGTGAGTACGGGAAAAATTTCTCGCTCAAAATAGATACGCATTGCATCGCGCTGTGTTTTATCCAGTTGTTCATAATCAAGAATATAGATATGCTGTTCAGCCAGCAAGGGAAGCAATTCGTTCCGCCAATACTGACGCACTTCTTGGACGAGAGGAGCTAAGCGTTGACGAATTGCTGATAACTGCTGTGCCGCATTCCGTCCATCCGGGCTACGCATAGGAGTATGTGCATTGATCTGATCCTTGAGCCCGGCTAAACGAATCATAATGAACTCATCGAGATTAGTCTCAAAGATAGCGATAAAGTTCACACGCTCTAAGAGAGGGTGGCGACTATCTTGAGCTTCCTCAAAAACCCGACGATTAAATTCGATCCAGCTCAGCTCGCGGTTAATATACAGATGTGGTTGATCTAACTCTACAGGAGAGGGCAATGAAATCTGTTGGTCCATAACTTCCCATCCCTAGCTGCTTGCTCCATAGACGTATTGTAACATGGAAATGGAAAGCGGGGCAAATCTTTAGATCTTTAGATCTTTGTGCTCTTCTTGTGGCTTTGCTTATTCTCTGGTACACTAACACTAGGGTGTTATTTGAACAGGCCAGGAGGAAATGCTATGGGCCAGATCTTTGACTTTGAGCAGTTGGACCAACAAAGGATAAAGCCAAAACAGGGCCTTGCCAATATATCAGCTTCGGCCGGCCAGGAATCTTCCTTGGCTCCTACGACGGTTGAGTTGACAAGGATCTTTTCTGCTTCGATTGGCTCACTGGCCATGGCTTTCTTTTTCTTCATCCTGTCACAGAGTCCAATAGTTAGTGTAGTGACAGCAACGGAGCCAGTCTTTACGTTGGCTGGACAGGTCATTCTGGCTAGTGCTATGTTCGTATTAGGAATCGTCTTATTTACTGGCATCCCACTCGCTATTGTGGCCTGGCGATCGACACCAAGCAGTCGTTTTCTCCTAAGTGTTCCATTTCTTGCAGTTTTGCTACCGATGATTGCCTTAATTTTTGCTGTATCTGGTGCTACGATTGCATCGCTTGTGGTCTTATATGGTAATCTCTCACTCACTATCACTGTATGGCGCTTGACGCCGCCTCCGCGTATCCGTTTGTTCCTTCTCATTCCTTTCCTGGCAACTGCTCTGTTGTTGCTTGCTTGCATCCTTAGCATATTCCTAAATACTCTTTTGAGCCCATTTCCCTTTATTTACTCTATAGGCAATATAATAGGTAGTATACTTTTGTATAATATTCCTATCATAGGGAACCTGGGGAACTTGCTTGTGAGCACGCTCATCTGTGGGACTCCCATTATAAGTACTATCGCAATCAATCATGGTATGCAACAAGCTACCATCCCCGACAAATGGCTTCGATTTGCTCGCTTACCCAGCCGTCTTGTCGTGTTCTCTCTCGTTGTGATGTTCCTTGGGCTGCTATTTTGGGGATTCTATCTTGCGATATTGGCACCGGGGCTGTTTTTCACGCTTCTTTCGCCTCTGAGTGCTCCCTGGAATTCCTGGCTACTCATACTCATAGGTATGCTCATTTCTGTGATTGTCGCTGGTCGGGGGCTTTCCTCTCATCGCTGAGTGAGGGCTTTCTCGGGTACAGAATGAATAACTCTGCGAAAAAATAGGAATGATGCCCCAATTGGGATGTTAATTATGCTGATGGTGAATTGTATGTTATACTGTATTGTAGTATTTGTCAGGAATCCCTAACTTTAGCTAGGGATGTGGTGTATGGGCTAGCGTGAATCATGGAAACAGAACAACAACAAAGAAGAACAAGGACTGGTTTATCTCTTCCACTTAGATGTAGTGCTGTTCTACTTCTTTTAACACTCAGTATTTTGGTTATAGCTTGTGGGACAAGCAAAACTACTGGAACAATGGACCTAGGAGCACCGCAGGTTACTGTTACTGTTCGTTTCAATAATACTACCCCAGTACCAACGGTGGCACCCTATTTGTGTGGTGCCTGGATTACGAATACCACTCCCTCCTTTGAGCCAGGACACCAGATTCCTGTGTATGCTCACTTCATTCACAATGTCAATGGTAATCCCGTTGGGGTGAGTAGAGCCAATGCGCAGGCAACCGTTGAGTGGGCTGACGGTTCTAAAAATACCGAGGCTGCAACAACTGGAAGCGATGGTCTAGCGGTCTTCTATTTTACTATACCTAACCAACCAAATATGGTCAATAAAAATAATCTGGTTGTTGTCTCCTTCACAGGCCCAAATGGTGAAACCTGCAATGTCGATAATCAGCCTCAGCCAGCTGCCTATTTTACACTTATTCCTGCACCAGCTCCAACTTCTACATCTTCTACTCCTCAGCCTGGCGGACCAAGCGGGCCAAGCGGGCAAAATCTCCAGGATCTATTTAACACTCTTAGCCACTTACCTGGCTTCCACTGATTGAGGGTGGGGGCTATTTGCCCTGTCTTCAGTGGTGAAGGGGCATCGGGTAGGTGTCTAAGGACTGCAACTTTTCCTCAATACCACTCCCACCAAAGTGGTAACGATACCTCCTTGGGAGGAATAATCCTCCAGTGCGATGATATCATCGACACAAACTTCTATACTTATTTTTGTCAGAGAGGTTATCTGGAATAGATATTTCCAGAGCTACTATAAAACCCATGACGATGTCCTAGTCAAAAAGAAGCCTTTGGGGTAAACGATCAACTATCAACCAGCGCACACAAGCTAGAGAAGAGGCCTTTATGCCACAGACACTTCTTGAAAGGGTACCCACCCTAGACCAAATGAATGATTCGTGGATACCACAACAGCAAGAGATGAGTGCTTTAATAGCCAAGAGCATTCTTGTTATCGAGGATGATGATGGAATTAGAGACATCCTTGGGGAGATCCTAACTGAAGAGACTATTCACCGGATATTTCTTGCTCAAGACGGCGAAAGTGGTCTCAATATGGTTCAAACCGCTGCACCTGATTTAATTCTTGTGGACTATAGGCTCCCTGATATCAATGGCCTTGAACTGATTGACCGCATTCGAAGGATCAAGGGATATGAACAGACACCCATGGTGCTCATGAGTGCAAGTCTGTCGCGGGAGAATGTTGCAGGACCATACCTTAGATACCTTCGAAAGCCCTTTGACCTCGATAAGCTTATACAAATGGTCGAAGAGATTCTGAACGCATAATGAAAATAGCTTGTACAAATGGTAAAGATGCGTATGATGATGGAAGATTAATTCCCCAATCAAATGGTTTGCTGAGGTAAACCTAGTGAAGGGAAATGCTAGGACTGGATTTGCCAAAAAAGAGAATTGTCCCTCTTTCCCCCTAGAAGAGTGTGGCAAGCTTCTCTTATACTAGCCCTTGGTAGAGTCGAGCCGTGAGATTAACCATGGTGGCTTCAATCTATAGTTCAAATGAGAGTGGAAAATCTTCTTTCTGCTCTTTGATACCCAAGTAGAGAAATGGACGAATCGCCTCTAGTTTTGAGAGAGGGAGTGTATAGGTTATGAACATGCACGATTATATGAGCGAGTTTCAGCCAGATGATTTGGTAACTTGGCACGAGTCCTATGATAATAAAAGCATTCCCGTGCCAGGTGTCGTTATTCGTCAAGAATCAAATGGTATTCTCATTAAGGCCCGTGTGGGGGGCGTATTTAAAGAGCTATATGTGAGCCCTCAAGAACTTGTCAGCCGCTAATAGGATGCTAGTTCTTTTAGTTGGTGCTAGAGGCGACTTAGTCCTACTTAATAAGGAGTGGTTCTAAGCCGCTTTACTTTGACCTTTCATGATAGCTCTGTAGGGAATAGAACATCCTCGTAAAATGCTTCGATGGGACAGTGAAAGTCAATGCTCGTGAGTTCTATCTCTTCACCTGACTCAAACATCTGGTAAACCCATTTCTTCCCATTTCGTGTGTATAGTTCTACTGCTTGTCTATCCTGGCTAACAAGGACATATTCTTCTATTGTTTGACATTTCTGGTAATGTGCAAGTTTTTCTGTTCGATCACGCAGCTCAGTACTTGGTGAGAGGACTTCAATCACAAGGCGAGGATAGCAAAGTTCATGCTTTATGGTTTGTATGTCCCTTGGATCACAACTCACGGTGATATCGGGATAGTAGCACACTTTTTCTGAAAGAAGAAATTTCATATCTGAATTGTATGCTCTGCATGCTTTACCTCTTAAATACGATCTGAGTAGAGTAGAGATATTCATGGTGATAAGAGAATGACTTGTCGATCCTCCGGCCATAGCATAGATACGACCGTCCACATACTCATATTTCACGTCAAGGCTAGTGCGGTCTAGCTCTAAGTATTCCTCTAGACTTATCCAGCGTTCATGTTGCATTGCCATGGTAGTTGCTCCTTCCTATTCTTCATCATAACATGGTATCATCCTTATGCAACGTTCCATGTTCGTAGCTTTCTACCCAAATTATTGGTCTGCTTCATTCGGGAAACAATGAATGTACCCACAACGAACCGCGAGGGGAAACTAACACGAAAGGGTGATACCGATTCCTTTGCGAGAGCAATCCGGAGACTAGACGAAGAACTCGCCACTTTTCTGTCGTAGCTGTTGTCCCTCTTTTCCCCTAGGAAAACTTTCTCCTGTCAGGTAAACTGTATAGCGATGGATACCAAAACGAAGTGGGTCCGTCTGTTCAGAGGTTTCATCAAGAGAGGATCAAATTGTCGCTGTCATGTGTAAAATGGACTTGAATGTCTTAAGCTTGTAAAAGCGCGAAGCTATTAAATAGAAGGCCCTTCTTTTGATGCATATTTTACCTCCTATAAGTCATGAGATGGAGACAAGAGTGAAAAAATTTCCTCAAATCACCATTGCATTTTGGGTCATGAAGATTTGCGCAACCACTCTGGGTGAAACGGTGGGTGATCTTTTCTCCATGACTATGCATATTGGCTATGCTGTTAGCTCTCTCATATTAATTGGGCTGTTTTTGGCCAGTGTTGTGGCTCAACTTTTCTCAAAGAAGTATCATCCATTCCTGTATTGGACAGTCATCCTCTCGACCAGTACTGCTGGCACAACGATGTCCGATTACATGGACCGCACGTTACAGCTTGGCTACGTTAGAGGTACTGGCCTTTTATTGGCGATTCTGCTGGGAATTTTTCTCCTCTGGCGTTTGAGTAAAGCTCCTTTGTCTGTGAAAGACATCAAAACGTTTCGAGTTGAAATGCTGTATTGGACGGCTATTCTCTTTTCAAACACGTTGGGTACTGCTATGGGTGATTTCTTGTCAGATAGTTCTCACCTTGGGTTTACAGGAGGTGTGCTGCTTGTTTCCAGTTTGCTGGTACTAATCATCTTATGCCATTTTTTCACTAAAATCCCTAAAACGCTCTTATTCTGGATAGCGTTTGTCCTCACACGCCCGTTCGGTGCAGAACTGGGAGACTTGCTGACAAAAACACGCGACAAAGGTGGCTTTGGATTTGGCACTATTGGCTCATCTCTCATTCTTGGGGCCATACTTATCGTTTTTATCATCGGTACTCGCCGCTCGATCATTGCTGACGAAGCCAAATCTGCAAGTGATGAAAATGAGCCATTAATATCCATTGGAGCAGGTCCACTGTCCCATTCTCAAATCACGGATGACGTTCAAGCTTAGTACAGGCGGACACAAAAACAAAAGAAACAAGTGACTAAGGTGAGCACCTGTAACAATGGATGCAATAATGCTTGTTGGCAAATTAATCAGGCCATAGTCTATCCGCTACTATGCTTGTGACAAAAACTACACCAGTAATTTGCTACAATTTCTTTTCTTGCAACTAACTACAGTGACTTGCCGCCGGGGAAGTGCCAACACTATAGGTCACACCGTTCCAGACCATGCCGCCAGAGGCGTTAATGCAACGGCCCTTGGCGTAGACGCCGACGGGGCCGGCATAATAATAGTAATTGCCGCTGTCACTGCTGCTGCCGTTTTTCAGGCCACCAGTACAGGTACTACCACTTGTCGTCTGCTTACAGGCTGTGATAGTGACAAACATCTTTTTGAGTTCCCCTCTGGCCGAACCAAGTGACTGAAAAGAGGCACAGTTATCGCCCGTTGAACTATTGTAATAGATGTCGAGTTCACCGACCTTGGAACTCCCGGAATAGACGCCATCGGCTTCGATCAGCGAACCGAGAGATGAGCAACTGGCAGCCGGCAGCGAAATGGTTGAGTCAGTTGTTGGGGTTGGCACGGATTGTGTTGTCGGCACGGATTGTACTGTGGATGCTGGTTGGGTTGATGACGTTGGTTGCGTTGGCGACGTTGGTTGGGTTAGTGATACTAATTGGGTAGTGGGTGCTGGTTGAGTTGGTGACATTGATTGCGTTGTCGGCTTTGATGAAGTCTGTGTGTTTACGGCAAATGTTGTACTATCTGGCGAAGATACAGCCTGATGAGTGGACATATTCCCGCTTGCCAATTGAGAGGTACGTTCCTGATTAGCATATGAGATCAGAGATGACAATAGCCAGCTACTCAGAGCTATTAGGCACATGGCGAGCCCAAGGCTGACAAGGATAGGAACCTTCTTACGGCTGAACCGCTTTACCAGAGAATTGGTGATAGTCACCGGGGCCATGGTATTGGTGTCTGTTGAGAAGTGAGAAGTTGACTCAAGGTCCAGTCCGGTTTTATTAACAGGTGTATCAGTCTCTTGAGAAGAAGCGGCCTCTATCTTATGCTCACCCGGCTGATCTTGGACGGATGACGCTATTGGGAGTGAAGTTGAATCTACAACCGGAATAGTGGAATAATCGACTGTCTTCGATGGTGAGCATGCTTGCTCCAGGGCAAAGGAGAAATCCTGGATGGTTGGAAAGCGTTGCTGTGGATCTTTGGCAAGCGCCTTCAACACGACCTGTTCTACCTCTAGAGGAAGGGAAGAAGCCTTCTCACAAAGCGAGGGGGGCGACTCGGTAAGATGCTTCATGACAATTTCAGCAAAGGTAGAGCCTGAAAAAGGACGGGTGCCACAGATCCACTCGTAGACGACAGTGGCGAGGGCGTACTGATCACTAGTTGGACGGGGTAGGCCCTTGATTTGTTCCGGTGCCATATAATACACCGTCCCACTACACTCTTGAATCTCAAGGGATGTGGTAGCATGCATAGATGTGACAATGCCGAAATCACTCAAGAGAATATTGCCATGCTCATCAAGTAACATGTTTTCGGGTTTGACATCGCGATGAACAAGCTTATTGGCATGGACATAAGCAAGCGCGGAAGCTACTTGCTTGACATAAGAGATAATAGTCGGCAGAGGCAGACAAGAGCCACGTGGATGCCGCCTGTGCAATGCGCCGTTGGGGGCGTAATCCATCACGATAAAGGGTTGCTGACGCTCGAAACCAAATTCTAGGATGCGAACAATATGGGGATGCCTCAAAGCGGCGATGGTCTGAGCCTCTTTCGTAAAAAGTTCGACAGCAGACGCATCCAGTTCGTCATGTATGAACTTCAACGCCGCCTGCGTTTTGAGATGCAGATGCTCCCCCAGATAGACATCGGCAAATCCACCGCGTCCTAAGCGACGAATTAATTGATAGTTTCCAAAGCGTTGTCCAGCAAGATCATCCATAGAACAATATATAGCCTTCTTTTGCTGCTACGTGATGTTTTTAGCAACTATGCTGCTGGCTTGCTTTTTTGTATAGGCAGAAGCAAGCAAAGAGAGCAGTTGTAATTCCAGCAATAACTGATATTTTTCATATAAATTGGATCTTACACACTTTTGAGCTATGAAAAGACTTCCAGAAATGGTTGCTAGAGTGGATGGAAGTTTTCCGGAGCTGCTAATGATAAGTTTTTATCACCAAATTTGTATAAGATCGAGGTATGCAGAAAAAAGGACTACAACCATCATTGATTTTAACAAAAACGGATATCGATGCCTAGAAACTGTCTGTTTTCAGTGACGATAGTACTTGTAAATGTCCACGGGTTGTACAACAAGATGTAGATCATCAGTAAAACAGGCCTGAGTGCGTCCTTCCTGGCCCTCCTGTGGAGGTGCATCGGACAGAAAAAAGCGAGAGCGTTCAGCGAGTCAGGAAAGCTCCTTCCTAGGCATTCACAGGAATAAGACTCCCTTCCCAAAACAGATGCTATAGTTGTTGTGCCAGCTTATCAACAAATGGACAGCAGGTATCACGGGCACTCTTGCTACGGGTATCCTATGCAAAGCTATGGGGTATGGTGTTCCTATTAATGATAATTGTAACTATTCGGGTCACCTAAAAGCCTTGCCAAATCAGTACAAAAGATGTAGAGTAAAGACATGACGCCAGACGAAGTCCAACAGCTTCGAGAAGAAAACGCAGCTCATCGGGAAGAAAGGGCATGCAGATGCTGACCACTCTGGTTAGACATCCTGTCTCTCTTACTTTTTAACCGTTTCTAGGTGACCTGAATGGTTACCTAAAAATAGTGATCATGAGGATCCGATGCATAATTCTATAGAATTAGTATATAATCATGAAGAGCAGACTTTTAGTAACTATCGGTTGATTCGCTTATTAGGGCAGGGAGGATTTGCCGAAGTCTATCTTGGGGAACATCTTCATCTCAAGACGTTGGCTGCCTTGAAGATTCTCAAAGGCAGGTTGACCCTAAAAGATGTCAAGGCATTCCTGCGAGAAGCTCAAACCATTGCGGCACTCAAACATCCCCATATTGTGCGTATTCTGGATTTCGGCTTTGAAGATCAGCAACCCTTTCTGATCATGGACTACGCTCCCAATGGCACCCTGCGCGACCGTCATCGGCTTGGCCTTCGTGTGCCACTACCAACCATCGTCTCCTATATCAACCAGATTGCTTCCGCCCTTGCCTATACCCATGCTAGGAAGCTGATCCATCGTGATATTAAACCGGAGAATATGCTGCTGGACGAACACAACTCTATTCTGCTCAGTGATTTCGGGATTGTCGCGGTCGCACACAATACCACATCCATGCATACACTCGATAATTCTGGCACGATCACTTATATGGCCCCGGAACAGATCAAAGGGAAACCCTGTCTGGCTAGCGATCAGTATGCGTTAGCCGTTGTGGTCTACGAGTGGCTCTGTGGGAAACGACCTTTCACCGGCTCCTCACCCTTCGAGGTCGCGATGAAACATCTCTCTGAAAACCCTCCTTCTTTGTGTGACCAGGCTCCAGATCTGTTACCCGAAGTCGAGCAGGTCGTCTTCAGAGCACTCGCCAAAGATCCAGAGCTACGCTTTCCTTCGATCCAGAAGTTTGCCTCTGCGCTTGAGCAAGCGAGTAAACAGGGCAAAACCAACATTGTTGGTGTCGAGATAAGCAATGAACAGCAAATAGCAGTGCTCGACCAGGAACCCACTGACATACGAACAGAGCAGCATACAGCTCAGCCGCATCTCTCATCGCCTAGCGAAGCCGATGCTGATCAAGTCCAGCAACTTCCCTTACCGGCCCCCGTGAGCATCAATGATCCCGGCCTACCCGCTGCACGGTTTCCCTACTGGCAATCAGGCCGCAGGAAACGGACAGTATTGGCAGCGGCTTTCAGTCTCGGTTCCCTGGTGTGTCTCATCCTTGCCTGCGTCTGGCTGATCCCCGGTTGGTCGGGGCAAATGAGCGCTAGCGGGCAACTCGCGAACAAAAATCAGGTTACAGCCTCTTCCCAGCCGCAGACTCCAGACCGGCGCTCTACGTTAATACCCACTGCAACGCCCGCTCCAACTCCCACCAGGTTGCTGAGTGCGAAACCGACTGCAATGGCTCTCTCGATCACGCCAACACCCACTACTACAACGTCCTTGGTCACGCCGACCTCCACTGCCTCTCATTACGAACCCGTTTCCTACGAAGCAGAGTCACCTGCGAATGTGCTTACAGGCACGGCTGGAATGTATCCTTGTACCCAGTGCTCTGGAGGGGAGTATGTGGCATATGTTGGTACAGGAACAACTGGTACAACCGCAAGCGGTACTTTGACCTTCAATATTAATACCAGCTACTCTGGCTCTCATATACTCGTCATTTACTACGTGAATGTTGATCCGCAGAGAACTGCATCTATGAGTATCAATAGTGGTCCGTCAATCACTGTCGTCTTTCACAAGACAAGTGATTCATGGGGACTTAATAGTACTGTGGGCTCCGTGAACGTGAAAGTCAATCTTGTTCAAGGCCACAATACGATTCTGTTCTACAATAATCGAGTTGGCGCTCCAAATTTTGACAGAATCGTCGTCTAGTTTCCCGGAATTTTTTGATTCAGAGAAATTTACTGAATACCTTGCAAAATGTGTTACTGTTATTCTTCTATCTCAGCTTATTGATAATTGGAAAGATATCCAAGGTGAACATAGAATATATAACAAGAAATTAGACTTAGCATTTATAAAAGACGATAATACATCTTTTATAGAAATTATCAAGAATTATCAAGAATTATAAAAATTCACTACTCAAACTTAGTAAGTAAATATAGTCAGGGGTATTTCTCCAAAATAGATAGTAAAAAATATAACAATACCTTTTTACTTTGAAGTAATTTTCACTAGTGAACTACATAAAGAAGCATTAAAATAATATTACCTATTTGGCACAAAAAAGCCCGTTCCTTAGGTCACCCTAATATGACCTGAACGGGCTTGTGAAGCGGGTTTGTAGTGGGCGACTAGGGATTCGAACCCCAGACCTACTGCGTGTAAA
>CBJMBI010000019.1:0-19076 GCA_966427955.1 uncultured Ktedonobacterales bacterium | reverse complement strand
AAAATCGCCTTTTTGATGCCTACGGATACCGGTGGAAAAAAGAGTGGAGAACTGATGGATGGGGATATAGTCCTTTTCCACTGGCAAAACGGCTCGCTGATGGCACTATTGAAGTAACCACCTATCATTTCGAGGGGGAATGGCGAACGACACTCTATAAGACTGAAGAGGACGTGGTAGACCATCTGTATTCAGATGGTGATGGAACCTGGAATCCAGGGAAGTGGACACAACCCGCATAAATGTGGTAGTGGTAGCTACGCTTTGTAGCTTCATAGGAGGCGCACAAACTGAACGCTGGTTGCCAATAAGAGTGGACGCATGTCAAAATGCTCCGCCCTTGATAGATATCAAAGTGCCGAATAAGGTGTGCCCGTGGTTAGTTTTGTGCCATCGATGTTGTCGCACCAACCATATAACAATGGTTTTCATCATACCAAATACCTTTGTATATCTGCTAAATATCGCAGCCTTTCGCACTGGCAAACATACCTCGATCCTGATAGAAGGCAATGAATTTGCGGCGATTATAGCGTCCCTTCTCGTCTGGTTCAATGTTAAAAATTTGCCCAATCCGCTCCATTCGCTCGCCCTGCGTTAATTCCCGATAGGAGATGCGTGGATGTGTTTGACGAACCTCTTCCAGAAATTCATCGTCCTGCTCCAGTTGACGGAGGAAACACAACAGGCCAGTCGCCAAAGCCTCTTCAGCAATCCAGCTAGCTCCTGTTGCTAGACAAGGATCACTCTCACGATCCATCACCTGCAAGGCAGAATCCAAGCGTTCAAGGACTTGCAAACATTCATACCACCTTTGGGAAATGAACTCCTCGGCAGATGTGGCACGAAAGCCTTGCCAGAGCAAACCGAGCCAATCCTCATGATACACTCTTCGTTGGTCCAGTGCATATTCACGGAGGCGTTTTGGGAGTCCCGCAGGATCACCACCAGCGACAAGGTCAGCAATAGCAAAAGCGGTTAAATCGGCTGCTGCTAGATCTGTTGGATGACCGTGGGTGAGTGCAGTTTGAAATTGAGCAAGAGCAGCCCGAGTTGCTTGTAGAATATTTCCAAGCAAACCGACTGGGGCAACGCGCATATTGGCACCGCAGCCCTTTGACTGGATGACTGTTGCCTGCTGCCAAGGCATCCCACTGGCAAGCTTTGCACAGGCCTGCATACACCTTATACCTGGAGTCCTATTGTTGTCAGGGCTTTTACTCCAATCTACAAAAGCTCTTCTAAGCGGCTCTTCAAGCGTCATTGCTGTATATGGTCTTTTGGCTTCTGTTAAAGCTTTCCCAACAGCTAAGGCCATCTGTGTATCGTCAGTAACAAGGGCAGGATTGCCTTGCAGATCTTGGGGGCCATTGGGATAGCGAGATAAAATCGCCTGCACGCTAAGGAATTCGGTATCGGCTGCGAGAGCGTCACCGAATGCACTACCAAATAAACAGCCTGCTATGTTAGTCATTGGCACATTTCTTTTTCTCACTTTTTTCTTCCTTTCTACTGGAACTAACTCACCAACTTCCCACGTAAATCTTGCCATCTGCTCCGGAGTAATCCGTGCAGGCTCATTACCACTTTCACAGCTATAGCTATCGGTTCCCTGGTAAACGTTCCAGTTCGATGGATAATTTCTCTGCTTGACTCGGGCTACTACTTCTCTAGCATTTAACATTGTCAGTTTGCCTAACCTTTCTCAGCTATCAATGCAGGCATGTTTGGTGGACCCTCATGGTTTAGCCATGTCTAAAGTACTGATAGGAAGCTTTTAATCAAATATTATTTTATACGCTTTCAATTTAAACATTCCGCAGTTGGGAAAATAATTTTTCAGAATAATGGGAAGCGCCATCACTGGTGTATTGCTATTATCGATTGTTTTGACGATAGCAGTAGGAACATATATTCCTTTAGCTAGCAATTCCAAGCTCTCTGTAATACAGACAAAAAAAGTAAATGATGCAAAAATTGATATTCAAAAAATGATTCCCCAAACCGCAGAATGTGAGTTAATTAATTTTTTGTGAAATTGACCACAGTCAACGATTTAGTCCCAATCATCACTGATGTGATAGTTTCTATGGCTTCTATATCTAAGATGTTTGATAGTTTGTGGTCTTATCGTTTATATATTTTGCTGTTATTCCCACTTCCTGTACAGTTCCGCCAAAAGCATTTTGTCCGCTGAAGACCCCTTCGTCTGTACCCCATACCTCTGCAATGTCTCCTTCGTTCAATTGGGTTATATCGGTGCCAGCAGGAAAGGCAACTTGGACAATGGAGGTAGAATAAGAGTATGGTGCCTCGACATTTGCTCCTGCGGTATTGCCGCTATCATCTTTGACGAATTTGAGTATTTTGCAGGTAAAGTAAATGTTCTTGCATTTTTCAACATTTCCATCTTTATCTAAGTTGCCAACTGTTGTATGACTTGTAGTAGCCTTGTACGTGCGCTCTCCTTGAGCTGGAGAGAGAGTTGGAATAGGGGTAGCAGTTGGAACGGGAGTACTGGGTGGCGCTGGGATGTCCGTCGCGCTCGATGACGTGTTGTTTGTGGATCCTGACTGATTGGTGGCTTGGGAGAGGCTGATACACATCGAAAACACCATGAAAATGCCAAAGGCAATGAGTATCCAGAACCAAGGACCACGTTTCTTTTTTTGCTGCCCTGTGTCAGGGATGGGTGTCTGAGACTGTGGCACTATCGGCCAACTCTGCTGCTGTGGCTGGTAAGTGGGATACTGCCCCGGCAGCGGCACTCCCGGCTGTGATGGGAATTGCTGGTGTGGGGGAAGCGGCTGCAGTGGCTGTGGTCGTTGCGGTTGTTGTGAGGTCTGATCATACTGTGATGGATACTCGTTCATTTCAACCACCTTTTTCCTATTTTAGTGTTTTTTACATCTTTTTCAAAAAATCAACGTATTTCAGCTGTATCTCTTGTTTAGTTATTCACTACGAATTTTGTAGATGTGGGAAGTATATCTTAGAAACTGTTCGATTTCCTGTTGCCCAACGCGTTGTCGCATGCTCATACGCTTTGTTCCTTATCTGCTCAGTTCAACCAGCACCTTCCTCATCTCGCCTGGAACTTCACGGCGATAGGCCTCCTCTTGAGCAAGGAGATGATTGATCTGATTTTGCCAATCATCGAGAAAATTCAAGGGCACGCCGTACCTCTGCTGTTGATACTCTTGCAGGGCCAGCAGTCCATGCAATCCATATACCCAGTGTCGGGGGATGGTAAGTGCTGGTCCTCCCATAGGGAAGCAAACGGAGCCTCAGGAAAAGAGGGGAGGCGTCCAAGAGCAAATGCTAAGCGGAAGAACCACCATTGTTGGAGATAGAGGGTAGCCAGCACGAGGACGGCGATAATTTCAGCGATCTCATCCTCTCTGCTTTGGAGCGCTTCCGCAATGGAAGGAGCAAGTTCTGGATGCAAGAGGAAGAGGGAAATGCTGGCATTCTCGACCAGAGGATACCCACAAGCGGCCAGCCGTTGAATGAGGCGGACCGGATCACCGCCTGCGTCATCATGGCTCAAAGACGCCCCATTTCCTATGAGATAGGAAATGCCTTTTGCGTGCAACATTGTGATCAGGGAATCGACTTCATCCCAATCAAATCTGATGGTCATCATGCTCCTGTTCCTCCAAAGAGAGCTTTCTGATAGCTCCCTGTTTGGAGCATAGCATAGACAAGGAGTTCTCGCAAGAGGACCATTTTGTGGGAGTGCGCGTCATTGTTTTGCAAAGGGGGTAGACAGCCAAAAAGGAAAGGGGTAGGATGGGAACATCAAAAAGTGGAGGCCGGAAATGGACCAGACCCCTGAAGACCATTGGCGAGAATTAAGCGAGCAAATTCTGACAGATGTGAAAGAGTGGCGAAAAAGCCATCCCAAAGCGACCATGCGCGAAATTGAGGACGAGATCCACGCCAGGATGAGCCGATTGGAAGCGCAGTTGATCCAAGATACGGCTCAAGCAAGCAAGAGCCGCACGTGGAGCGGAGCCAGTCCACAAGAGCGACCAACGTGTCCGGTTTGTGAGACCCCATTGCATGCCCGAGGAAAGCGA
Source organism: uncultured Ktedonobacterales bacterium (assembly GCA_966427955.1). GTDB lineage: Bacteria > Chloroflexota > Ktedonobacteria > Ktedonobacterales > Ktedonobacteraceae > DASYAN01. The sequence goes on along the minus strand of CBJMBI010000019.1, from coordinate 14,994 downwards.
GCCCGCAAGCTGCAAGCCGCTGGAGGTCAAGAGGTGACGCTCAACCGAGAATATGGAACCTGTCCGAGCTGTGGGACAGGTCTTTTTTCCCCTCGATGAGGAGCTGGCCCTGCAACCAGGTTGCTTGACGCCTCGGCAACAGGATCATCTCGCCCATCTAGCGGTCTGGATGCCTTACGCGCAGGCACGCAAGATGCTCGAAGAGTTCCTGGGGATTGAGGTCAGCGAACCGACCGTACGACGAGGAACCCAGCGAAGAGGAACGCTGTATGAAGCACGACAAACGACGCAGAGTCAACAAGCGAGCCAGACCGAGGCAGAGATGACTCCGTGTGAGAAACAGGTGATCAGTGCAGATGGAGCCTATGTTCCTCTGGTCAAAGGGGAATGGGCAGAAGTTCGAACGGTCGCCATTGGGCAAGTCGAGGAAAAGGTCTGCAGACACGGGCAGCGCGAGGTGCACACGTGCCAGATCTCTTACTTTTCACGTATGACCGACGCAGAGAGCTTTGGGGACCTCGCAGAAGTGGAGATGCGACGGCGAGGGGTCGGCCAGGCCAAAGCCGTTTGTGCGGTGACCGATGGAGCCGACTGGATTCAAGGCTTCATTGACCTGCATCGGCCTGATGCCAGGCGTGTGCTCGATTTTCCCCATGCCGCAGAACATCTGAACCTGTTGCTCGAAGCCTTGCAACAAGCCGGAATGAAGTTGCCTCCCAATGCCTTTGACAGGTGCCTCCATCTTCTCAAGCATCGCGGCCCCGGACCGCTTGTGCGCTGCTATGATCGATTGCCTGCCAGCTACAAGGAGCTAGAGGTTGTTCAAAAACAGATGCAGTATTTTGGCAAGCGCCTCTCCTTGATGCAGTATCCAGACTTTCAACGAGACGGCTGGCCGATTGGCTCAGGGATGGTGGAAAGCGCCAATAAAGTCGTCGTGCAAGCTCGCCTCAAAGGAGCAGGCATGCATTGGGCACCCAAGCATGTCAATCCGATGTGAGCCTTGCGCACGGCTGTCTGTAGTGAGCGGTGGCAGGAGGCTTGGCAAGACAGCGTAACTGAGCAACAAAGGCAACGACAGAGCCAACGCAAGCTTCAAGCAACAGCTCGGATGCAGTCTCATACTAACTTGCCTTCTCCTGTAAACTATGCTAGGCTAAGGAAAAGTTGAGTTACGAAGGGAAAGACAAGGCGATGGGAAAGCTCACAAGAGCAGCAAGTCATTTAACACTCGAACAAGTGAAGGAGAAGATGAAAGAGTCGAAGGACATAAGACAGTTTGTAAGATGGCACATCGTGTATACTGCACTGCTTCAGCCGCGTAAAGCGGAAGATATTGCAACGTGTGTAGGTGTCTCTACGAGCCATGTCAAGAAGATTATCTCTCGCTATAATCGAGAGGGTATCCAAAGTATTGAGATCAAAAAGTGTGGTGGTCGTTACCATGAATATCTCACAAAAGAAGAAGAAAAAGAGTTTCTCGCTCCATTTTTCAAGTGTGCCGAACAAGGAGAGCTCACTACTACAGGAGAAATCCGCCGCGCGTATGAAGAGCGAATTGGTCACCAGGTTCATGAAACGACCATCTATCGACTACTCGAGCGCCATAAATGGCGGAAAATACTTCCACGATCAATTCATCCAAAAGCTGATGTTGAAGTACAAGAAGCTTTTAAAAAAAACTTCCCAGAACAATTCAAGAGGCGCTCCACGATCGAGAGCCGAATGATCATCGACCAGTGATCTTCATGGTGCAAGACGAGGCTCGTTTTGGCCGCATTACGCAACCAAGAAGGTGCTGGGCACCAAAGGGCATGAGACCGTGTACACCTCATCAGATTATTCGTCAAGCTATTTATGTTTTTGCTGCAGTTGCTCCTCAATATGGGAAAATGATCTCACTTATCTTACCAACGGCCAATACTGATATGATGAACATATTTGCTTTCGCATGTTTCAAAAGAATTTCCCGATGTCTTCATTGTCATGCAAGTGGATGGAGCCAGTTGGCATCGTTCACGGCAGTTGGATCTCCCGGAGAACATTCGTTTGATCTTTCAACCTCCCTATAGTCCTCAAGTTAACCCTGTTGAACATATATGGGATGATTTACGTGAAAAATACTTTTCAAACCGCATCTTCTCATCGCTCGATGCTCTCCAAGATCATCTTTGCACTGCTCTCAACACCTTAGCTTCCAATGCTGGTATTATACGATCTATAACGTACTTCCCTCATATCTATCGGGCATGTGAGAAAGCAGGTTAGTATCAGATCTCTTTTGTGCTGTTGTGGCTCTTGCGTTTTCGTCCCCCCACCCCAAAACCACTTCCACCAGATCCGCCAACGCTCTCAACTCCCCGCATAGCTGAACCTGCCGCCACCTTGCCTGGTTCGTCTCGTCCGTCCAAACATCATCCCTGGAAACGGACGCCTGCTTGTCGTCCCAAGGACGTTGCAAAAATTTGACGCACACTCATTTCATGGAAACGTTGGGAGACAAAGAAAAATGAGTGAACCAGTAGCAAAGAGCGTCTACGCAACCGTCAGCGATTTTGCTCTTGTATTCACCAGCGTGTAAGTGAGCCTTGACCTATCAGTTCATGCTCAAGACCTCCTATCACATGAGGTAGAAAGAGGAATATGTCCTGTAGGATCGCTCGCTGAGAGGTCGGGAAGCATCTGGAACATCTCCTACCTCTTGACAATCTGCCAGAGCTTTCGTACGGAAAAGCCGTTTCAATGGTCTCCGGCAGCCCAGTCAGGCCATCCACACAGGCGATAAAGCAATCCTTCATACCTCGATTGTGTAACTCGGTGAACACCGAGAGTCAGAATTTGGCCCCCTTATTCTCCGACATCCACATCCCCAGCAGCTCTTTCTGCCCCTCCATGGTGACCCCCAAGGCCAAATACACTGCCTTGTTAATGACTCGTTGGTTGTCTCCTACTTTCACGACCAGACAATATACATACAGGATGGGATAGAGCGCCTCTAGGGGCCGGTTTTGCCATGACGCACCTCGTCTATGACGTCTTGCGTCACGTTGGAGATAAACGTCGGCGAGACGTCCATGCCATAGAGCTCCTGAAGTTGGACCTGGATATCATGGGTCGTCATTCCACGAGCGTAGAGCGCCAGGACTTTTTCTTCAAAGCCTTGCAGACGCGTTTGCCGTTTCTTAACCAGCATCGGCTCGAAACTGCCATCTCGGTCACGCGGCACAGCAATCTTCAGTTCGCCATGCTCGCTTTTGAGCGTCTTGCGGCTGGTGCCATCGTGCACATTGCTCTGGTCCTCTTCTTTGGACCCATGTTTGGGATAGCCTAGGTGCTCTTCCATTTCCGTTTGCAGACAGAGTTCGATCATCGCCTTGGTCAGTTGCTTGATGATCCCGTTTTCTCCCAACAGGTCCTGAGGATTTTTGTCGTCCTTGAGCAATTCGTCGAGTAGTTCGGGTCGAATGGTCATCGTTTTCTTCCTCCTCTTTTCCACTTTCAACCTCTTCCAGTGATAATCACTTTACACACTTTATTTTACACTCTCCGGTCTTTATTACGAACGCTAGACCTTGTTTTCTTGAGATAGAAGATCACTTAACCACTCTTTTCTTTTTATAAGCTCATCTAATTGAGTTGGAGTCACTTTTTTCTTGTTGTGAACATTTTCCTGGAACGTATGAATTTTACGTAACCAGGCCAGATAACCTGGAGAGTAACGCGATGTGTCACTATAGCCCAACGAATTTTTAAATAGATCCCATTGTGTAGAAATAATCAACAAATAATCCTGAAAATCGAGATAGTTTTCTCGACTTAATGCTGTATCTTGCTGGTCATTATAACGACTCGAGATACGTTGTTTGACCTCATCAGGAACCCCCTCATTCCACTAACTCTCCTCATCTCCAAACTCATCTTGCAATATATTCATAATTAAATGGAGCAAAAGAGCTTTCATGTCCTCGAGTAAAGCTTCAGCTTTTTCATTTTCCATTCCACGAAAATGCTCTTTTAAGGTGGGAGAGGCAAAGTCAGGAAGCTCCTTTTGGATTGTCAATAGCATAGTACGGGCACGTTGGGTTTGGCCTTGCAATCCACGTCCATAAACCCGAAATACTTGTCTCTCCTCTGTCGTCAAGGAGCCAAGATATGCGCTTACAATCAATGCGTAAGGTACAATCTTCTCTCTTAAGGCATCATTAGTTAAAGAGACGAGGGGAACCTGCCTGCTCATCAGGTACTGAAGAACATTTCGTAATACGATAAAGCATGCTGATACACAATCATTCATTGCTAACCCTCCGGTGCCACGGGCAGAGCCAGCATCCCACCAGTCTGAAGCATCTTTCGTAATAGCGGAGAACCATTGGCTTGCCACAAAAACAATCCGTTCTTTGGTCGCGTCATCATTGCCCTTCACACACAATATTCCATGTTCATGATGAGTTAATAAACTATCACTCAAATCCCCAAAAATGCTTGAAAGCTTGATGCATCTTTTTACAGTCTTTTTTTCTTCCGACCCTAATATTCTGTGATAGAATGGAGAATCCTGATTTTGGTCCAGGAGAAAAATCGCTTGAGTAATCAACGACTTCACCCTGTCGGCTGGGTCAGGTGAGTCTTTATGAACTTCGCCAAAAAGTTCATTCAGGAGGGCTGGCTCAACTCGTTTCTGTTTAGAATTAATATCTACAAAATATTCCGCCTGCAATTTAGGGGAAAGTTCCTCAAAAGCAATGACGGATAAAAGCGAAGTGGTAGCATCAGGGTGACCTGAATAGCTATAAAGACGATGCTGACCATCAATAATCCAGGCAGATTTATAACTACTTTTCAAAATAAGCTTTCCTAAATATCCACACCGACCTTGAGCAACTTGAAGAGTTGCAGATATCGGTTCAAAACGAGGCTTTTTCTTGAGACTCATCACAATATTGGTGGGAAAAATAGCTGGCTCACTGATATATTCCTGCATATCTTTCAACCTTTTCTTCTCCACCATTCTCTGATAAGCCTGCTCATCTGCTTTTTGCCCACGAGTACGATGAGCAATATAAGAAATTTTTAAAAGATATTCGGGATTAATAGCAAAAGAGTAGTAAACGATTTTACCTACTTTCAATTGAATAGCAGGCACCTCAATAGTCAGTCCAGGAATCTCAGCATCATCTAATACATCCGCTAGAAACTGATACTTGGCAGCACTGTCAAGATGTTTCACTAATTCTTCGTAGTATATAAGATCATTTTCATCAAAAATAGTGATACCATTGGATCTAGCAGATTTTTTATCATTTTCTTTAATGATTATATTGCAAGTGAAAACTACAATAGCAGGCTTAATGCCAGATTTCCGTTTTCCAGAATTATACATAGAATTAACCACATGAGAAAATTCTGATCGTGCATCTGCATAAAGCTTAATTTCCTGGTGAAAATCTTCATCGGCTTCTCTCACAGAAGGAGACGTTTTCAAAAAGACCGCAACTCCTACTTCCTTGTCAATACCAACCACATCAATGTCTAACTTACGTTGGAAAGGTGTATTCCTTTCTGGAATTAATTGTGCGACTCCTTCTCCGTTCATAAAAAGAAATTTCATTGCGTAGAAAAGAGACCATACGCGATCTGCTATAGCGATACTATACGGTTTGAGTTTTGCCACTTGCAGTGTACCATTCTTGTGAGTTTTATCGTGTTTCCATCCATGAGCTTTTGCTTCTTCTAAATCAGTAGCCGCAATTTTTTTGGTTATTGTAGCAATCGTCTTTTTCTTAGCAAGCTTACCAAGCACATCAATCGATGTTATATTCGTTAACATACATCTTCATCCTTTTTGTAAAACAGACACTCAGCAATCTCGCCCCTATGTTTACTTTTTGCCGCTATAACAGAAGGGCGTGTAATTATGTGTACCTGGAAGCCATGATCCTGATACATTTCCATAATTGTAGGGTGTGTTGTATTACTAATAAGAATGTGACATCCACGAGCAACTAACCGATTGGCGACACATATCAGCCGTAACTGATCTTCCCAGGAAAAAACAACGTCGTTGTATTTGACGAACCTGGATGGCCCCGACAAAACGGCATAGGGAGGATCAAAATAGACGAAATCACCTGAGGTGGCACTCTCAACAGCATGCTCAAAATCACAGTTGGCAATCGAAGCTTGTGCCAAAATCTGGCTGGCCTTCATAATTTTCTCCTTATCACAGGGATTAAGATGGGTCTTATGATTGTAAGGAACATTGAACTTCCCCTGGAGATTGACGCGATGCAATCCATTGAATGAAAGCGTCATCAAATAAATAAAGCGGGCGGCGCGTTCGATAGGATCTTGAGGAGAGCTTTCGCGAATACGATAGTAGTCATGCTTCGTATTTTTGAGAGGTGCAAGGGCTTCAATGATGGCTTGAGGATGATCTCGCACCTGGACATAGCAATTCGTAAGCTCAACGTTCGCATCCGAAAGCATCGCATGCATGGGCGCGAGGGTAAAAAATAAGGCTCCACTCCCAATGAAGGGTTCATAATATCGATGAAATCTGGTGGGTGCAAAGGGAAGCATTTCTTTAAGAATAGCCCTTTTACCACCTGGCCATTTCAGCAAAATAGGAATATCTTTTGGTTTATCTAGATCAATTGACACATCACTTATGCTTCCAGCATATGATCCGTGCATCTTTCCCTCCGCTTGCTAAAAATTGTCCATCACGACTAAAAACAAGACTGGTGATTTGACCTGTGTGTTTTACTAATGTTTGTATGTTCCTCCCATCTGGAATAGCCCACAACTGAATAACACGATCATCCCCTCCGCTTGCCAACAAATTTCCTTCAGGATGAAAGACCAAACACCTAACCTGGCTAGCATGCTGGTCCATGGAACAAATTTTCTTCCAGATTGTATTTTCAACTGTTTCATATAGAGCAATAACTCCTGCACTATTTCCAAGAGCGAGATAGATATTATCCCTGCTTAAAGCAAGATCACGTACCGCTGGCAATGGAGTAGCTAGACGCGGTAATTTTTGTTGAGAAGGAGTGGTAATTCTCACTTCTCCACCGGAAACACAACTCGTTATAAGCTGCTTCTGTGCGAGAAAAGCAAAACTGAGGACTTCCGCTGACTCTTGCACTTGATGGGAAAATGTCCCATAAGGGAAATCCCAAAACTTGATCCATCCGTCGTGGCTTCCGCTGAGAAGATAGCGGCCATCAGGGCTGAAGATCAGCTTTGTAATAGTATCGCGATGAGCCTGAAATGTCTTTTTCCTTTTTCGATTGGAGACATTCCATATAATAATCGTCCCATCATCATCACCAGAAACTAGATACTGTCCATCGGGACTAAAATTCAGGCAGGAAATGCTGGCCCTATCTCCCTCCAACATATACTTTATGATCCCAGAATGGGTATTCCACATTTTGATGGTATTCGTACTATCACAACTCACCAGATACTGGCCGGTCGCATCAAACACAAGGCAAGAGATAGGCGAGGAATTATTCCAGGTCGAGATATGGGTATATTCACTGCGCGGCAGCTCTGATTGTTGGGGAACTGTCTCATTCCTACTAGTAGAACGTGTAACGGCATCCTGCTTTTGAGGAAGTGAAACAGAAAAAGATGTATGCAAAGTGGTATCGATAGGACGTGAATGCTGATGGAAGTTATACAGAAGCTTATCTTCTGATATAAAACAGCCTAAATCTGTTTGAGCATCATTAATCTCCCTAAATAATTCTGGTTTTTTCGCCTGTAACTCTTCCATGATATATTGTATACGGGTTCCTTCACGAAGCCTAACAGCTTTATTTTCTCCATTATGGAGCGCCACTACACGCCAGTTGCGCCTATTGAAAACAGGAGCTCCCGATGTGCCATTATCAGTTGCTGTCGTATAGAGGATACGTCCTATCGTGTAAGGGGAGTCACTAGAATAGCGTCCCTGTGCCATCTTTTGAGTTTGACCTTGTGGATGTTGAATAATGGAAAGTTGTGTCTGACTGGTAAAAGGTGTGTCCACTTCAATGGGAAGATAGTTAAAGTGCCGATAAGGATAGGTATCTCGGTCCTCTAATCGAAGAAGCACAAAATCTTGTTCATTAACGGTTGTTATTAAAGGGTATTCTAACCGCAGAACCCTATATTCCACACTTTTGATATGACCTGTATGACGAAAAGACACAAGCATATGTTGGATTTGTCTTTGTAGATCTGCACTCGTCAGCGACGTCTGGTCTCCAAACATCTGTTGAGCTACTACATGCCAGCACGTTATGATCAAACCCGGCGCAATAAGCCACCCAGTACCGGTTCCAGAATACTCCCGTTTTCCCTTCCGATACGGTACCGTAATCAATGCAACAGAAAGCGAACAGCGATTGATAGATACAATTTCAGCAATATCTTGCATCGGATCGTGATTGGGATTTGCCTCAACAGTAAACTGAAAGGTTTCCTCCCGAAAAGCATAAATAGTCATCGTGTCAAGCTGATTTCTAATTGTACGCAACGAGATGTGACGGATATCATCAACTGGGTATGTTTCAAGGAGCACTTGAACGAGGAGAGATAGAGCGTTCTCACACTGAGCATTTTCTCTAGTTCGTAGATAGCCAATAGTATACTCAATAAGCTGGTCTGGATCGGCAATTTCAGGAAGCTCTTCCTGCCAGGGAAGCAATCTTGGATCGCTAAAGAAATGCCTTAGATTGCTGTGGGATAGGAAGATATCATCACAGCTTTTGAGTACTTCTTTGAGACTTTGCAGGAAATAAGGCGGCATCTCTCCCATGAATTTTCCTGACTAACCCCACGGGCAACACGAGAGAACTGTTATAAATAAAACCTGATGTTTTAACTATAGAATATCTCTATCATATTGTCAATACGAACATATTTTCATTTCCACTGAATAGCGGTAAACATACCATTCTTTAACAGGATATGGTATGCTTTATATACTAGTTCTGAGACATGTGCTATTGGCTTTTCATGATATAAGGGAGAGAGGAAGGTATCCTGTTTAATGATTCCAGCGCATCTTTGTCGGTCGTTAACAGCCACACTCAGAGTTGTTCACAAGCTTCCAGAACTCTAGAAGAGCGAGCATGACCCAGCAAATATTCCACCTCATAGAGAATCTCACCAAGGGATATTCTGATGAGATTCCTAGGAACCGTGCGAAATTATTCGGGCTGGCAGCATTGCGAACTATTGATGATCTTAAGGTTGTTGCACGTGTCATGTCAAAAGGTAAAAGCACATCTACTGCTACTCAAACCATACAATATTTGCGCAGAACGTATCCATTTATCTTTGCCGATTCAACCTGTAGACATCTTCAAGAAGAAATACGCAATTTTCTAAGACAACGCTTACTGGAACATCGTTATGAAAAAGAAATATCTGATCTTCTCCTGACTATTCATAAAAATCAGTATGACAAGTTTCGTAAAATTGATCAGGCAGGAACGTTTCTGGACTTACGTGCAAAGATCTGTGATGAAAGTTGGGGCGAGGCATTTTTGGATCGCCTGGAAGCTCTATTTTGGATTAATCCTTCAGATGGGATTAACAATGCTACTCCTATTTTGCTGATAGCAAGCCTGTATCATCCTCATCTTGTTCATCATATAGAGCGACTCTGTACATTTTTTCGTAACGAATTATCAGATGTTGAACGTGAATATTGGTTAGACATATGCCAGAGCTTTAATCTTGCTGAAACAACATCCCATCCTCAGGAAAAGCTTACAGCCATTGACCGCCTTAAAAAAAGGCTGGTTGGAGAAAATCAATTTCTTGACGCTCATTTCAAAACCAATCATCGTCAAATTTTAGCGGCTCTATCCTGGCAAACGGGCGAACTCTATAGAGAAATTAACATGCTCAAAGAAGCCGCCAGCGCATATCTTGAAGCTTTACCCGTACTTTACCCCGAAGAACAAGTGTCAGTTTACACGGCCAAATTATACAAAAAGATAGCCGATATTGATCCTGATAGTATCTCGCTTTTACGAATTGATTTCTTACACGAAGCGATTACCTATAAGGCTGATTTCGATGAAGCATACTACAGCTTAGGTGATATCTATTTTGAACGCAGCGAGTATCGCCAGGCCATTACCTATTATCAGTACGCTATAGAGCTCAAACCCTATGATTTTGAAGCCTGGGTGAATTTAGGGATCATCCATACCAGGCTAAAAGAGTATCAGCGAGCATTAGATGAATTTAACTATGCTGAACGTCTCAATCCCAGGTGTGCTCACCTCTATCTGGCACGCGGGAATGTCTATTATCAACTACAGTCTTATAACGATGCTCTTAGCGATTTCAAGCAAGCTATACACATAGATCCTGCGTATGCGGAAGCATACACTAATCGAGGAAATGTTTATGCCATGCTCAATCAGCCTGAGCTTGCTAGAAGAGATTATGAACAGACTCTCGCTCTCCAGCCAAATAATATGCAAGCGCTCTGGCTACGAGAATGGCTTGATTTTGGTAAACAACCAGTAACTGTGAGAGAGACAAAGTCTCTCGCCCAACGCCTTCTCAATATTGCAGAGCAAGATAGACAACACTATCTTGCCACCGTTTGTACTGGACTGGCTCAAGGCTTTACCCAAAAACCGACAAAGTTAGCACTACCAATTCTAGAACGAAGCTGTCAAGAGGCCCCAGATCAATGGGACAGCTTTTTCTGGCTCGCAATGGTTGCAGCCTACTGTTATAGGACTGAGCAAGCAGCAGCGGCATTACATGAGGCAATACAATGGGGACTACCGACCGCCTTCCTCTCTCCTCTCTATTGGCTAGAAAAAGATCGACCAGATTTCTTTAACGCAGATGTACTACCATTACTAAAAAATCATATTTACTATCAGAAAATTTTATGAGCAACTCGTATCATCAAATATACATGACTACATGCTTCTTACATGTAGTGCAATTAAACTTTATCGGTGTTCGGCGATTTTGTTTTTTCAAACGACTTACATAATTATTTCCCTCATGGTCTAGCATAGATGGTGTAAAAGGAACAGAGTTCGTAGCACCGCAATAAGTGCAACTCACTGAAATTCGCGGCATGATCCAGAGCCTCCTTTCTAATAACATAAGGACGGGATTTTCTTCACTCATTATTGAGTGTATCTCTTCTAAGAAGTATAGATGAGAGTATTGCAATTTGGCAATACTTGTGGTAATTTTGTAGGGTGCGGGTAGGACTACTAGATGCAGACGAACATTGTAAGAAGATTGCAACATCTCAAAAAGAGCATCGAGCGAGAGGCCCAGAGCGATTTTTCTCAGTTAGAAGGTCGTCTGCTTGATATTCTCCATCGCCAACGACTTTATCCTGATCAAGAAACACTTCGTCAGGAACAAGATGAGGTGTTCCATCAATTGGAAATTCTGGCCAACCATAATAGCCAGAAAGCCTTGATAGAACACTACACAATACCCACGAACAGTCCAGCTTTGACACGATATTCAGACAATTCGCTCATTTCTTTCACCAAATCAACGAGTTATGGAAGTCACCATTTAGCTTTCCCGAAGCCCACCATCACATTTCTAACAAAATTTGTTCCGACATCCTATTGCGCCCAACAGGATGAAAATAGTTATCCACTCATCACGCTTCATTTCGATAATCGGTACGCAGAGACAGATTACAGCGCAAACATTACAGTCTCATTTCACGATTATAGTGATCCCGCCAAAAAGACAGTGAATATACCTGCTGGATCACGATTATCTATACCTTTCCTCCCGCTCATTCGCATAGATCATCTTCAAAAATTGAAAGAGCAATGTCCTGTGACGTTGGATGTCATCATCGATTATACCTCCCCTTTTATAGGAAGATTTACTGCAACAGAAATTCTTCATTTCTTTTCACGAAGAACTGCCTTGCTCTGGCGATGTAATGAGGACGGGGCGCTGATAGATTGTACTCCCTATCTGGCAGCCTGGGTTACACCCAATCACCCTCGAATTGAAAAACTCGCAAATGTCGCAGCTCGTAGAATCTCTGGTAATATCCTGGATGGCTATAATGTGGTGGGCGACAAAGAAATGCAGGCTCTGGCTATCCATGAACGAGTTAAAGCTATCTTTGATGTTTTACACGAGCAAGGTATTGTATATGTACCTTTGCCTAAAAAAGTTCAAGCAGCTTCAGACTATGCGCAGAAGGTACAGCATGTACGCTTACCTTCAGAAGTTCTTCAGGTCAGGGGATCAGCTAATTGCCTTGATGGAACAGTGCTTTTTGCCAGTCTACTCGAACATATCAATCTTCATCCAGTCCTCTTTCTGAGAACCGGACATGCCCTGGTAGGATGGCGGGTGTTTAGAGATGAACCTAAAGATAAAGTGACGTATGGATTCTTAGAGACGACACTCATCCATACTGGTGATTTTCAGCAGGCCTGTCAGAAGGGGCAGGCAGAATATCAGCAGGCTCATCAAAATAACATACTAGGAAAATCGATCATCGAGGGCACTGATTATGCTCATTTGATTGAGATTGCTACATGCCGCACCAATAATATCCAACCTATGGAATAACTGGAGGAGTTCGCTCAACTAATCCTATCACAGGAGGCCATTTTGGAATACCATCTTTACAAACCATTTTTTCTGGTCGATCCGCATAGCAAATTTGCAGACGCATGGGAAGATTTCTGCTGTCGCCTTCTCAATCTTAAACATAAAACAAATGACATTTTTATTCGGACGCCTCCAGATTACGGAGTTGATCTATTCTGGCCTGACAAAAGCATCGCTTATCAGTGCAAAGCTGTAGAAAGTGGCAGACCAGATAAACTTTCTACAGTGCATATAGAGAAGTCTCTTCAGCAAGCGCTCAAATACCAAGCACAGATTGGTTGGCAGCACTATGTTCTCTGTACGAATGTTGATCCCACGGGGCCGAAAGAAAGCAAAATACGTCAGTTGTATCCGGCCATAGAAATATTACGTCGAAGTTATTGGATACAGCTTTGCCGTGAATTTCATGATCAGATTGCGGATCGTTTTCAAATTCTCATTCCCATTGCTCCTCCCCACATCCAACAGGCTGTGCAGGAGATCAAAAGGCGTTATTCGCGCGAGTATTATCCTCAACTACAAGAAGCCGCTCAGGAGAAGCTTCTCCCCATATTGCTCTACTCCAATAGGCACAAACATGTCTTTGAGTTTGCAATTCCCTCATATTTTACCGCTCATGATCTCTTACTTATGCTCAGAGAATTGTTTAAGTTGCCAGGGCCAAATTGCATTCGTGAGTACAATACCACTGCTTCTCTGGAATATTGGTTGCAAGCCAACGATAAACAACTGGTTCCTCACCAAAAACTCAGCGAATTGCAGGTTGAAGATCGTCCCATCATTACACTCTGGAAAATAATGATCTGGTCCGATACCAACGGCAAGGGGTCAATAATTGACCTGGAATCTACAGGTCAAAGGCCTGTTCCAAAGTCTAGAAGACATCCTTCTGAACCAGAAAGATTGGCAATAGAACAATATGGGCGGGAAGTGGACAAAGCTATAGATAGGGCTATTATTCGATTCAGCTAAAACGGTATTCGGAAAACTGAAAAGCGCCAGATTGCGGTCATGCGGTCTTTACTATCTTCCTCAGTTACCAATCGAGAAGAATTGACCAAACTGATCACCCAGGTTCGTGTGCTGCTCAAAAAATACCGAGATTCGTAGGGTAGACAGGAGCTTTGATCCAACGTAAGTTTATTTTCTAGAGGCTAAAATGTAAGGGCTATCAGGTTGAGATCTTCCTGGTAGCCTTATTATTTTGCCCATTCCAATATGATAGATCCGGCACTGCCATATTCACCTCGTGCAAAAAGTGACAAGGGGTAGCGCCTTCAGTAGATTTCCTGTCTGTGTTTCCTACTCGCTTGATATGAGGGAGAGAAGTGCGTCTAATTTAGAAGAGGTTATTTTTGGTCAAGTCGAGAGGGAATATGGACATTCTATCAGTGCTCCATCATCTCCTGAGTGATCCAGCGGTCAACCTTGTTGCAACGACCACTCTGTCTATTTACCTTGCTCGCAAAGCTTCCCCGGCAAAGCGACGGTATTGAAGTGACCTTGACCCGCTTTTGTAGAGTTAGAGAAGAGAAATCTCGTCCACTCTACACAGGAGGGTCCTATGGCAAACAGCAACCCAGTTATAGCAAAGAGTTCAAGCAAAAGGCAGTGCGCCTTGTAGAAACTAGTGGAAAGAGCAAATCAGCGATAGCACGGGATCTAGGTATTTCTGATAGTGCTTTAGTAATCTCCCGTTCCTCTTGTAAGAAGCTGCGCAAGAGGCAGAGAGCCACGATATGCCATTCCAGCGTCTTTTTGTTGTGGTTGCCCCCTTCATGATCCTGGAGGTAATCATCAATGACGCGAGCGATGGTGGTCAAGGCACGCCGTTTGGCCTGCATCTCCTGCTGCGTTTGTTTGCTCTTTGACTTCTGAGGAGGCTCGTCTTGCTGTCGGGCGTATGCCCGCGCGTCAAGTTTGATGCGCTGAGCACGGGAACGAGCCTCGGTGACATCTGGTACCCGGCGTTTCCTCGTCGTGGGCTGTGAAGACGAGGGAGAGGAGCGATGGCGTGAATCAGATGTGGACATGAAGAATACTCTCCTTCTTGCTAGGAGGACCGTTCGCGGGAAAGAGAGGAGACAGGTGTTCGCAAGGGAACAAAGGCAGGCGTTCACGTCCTCACGAAGGCAAGTGGTCACAATGGACGAGGCAGGTGGTTGCCCAAAATTGAGGCAGGTTGTCGTTGAACACCTTTTCACCAAGAACACAAATGTCCCCTTGCCGACTCTCATTCCGTTGAGTTGCCCTCAAACGGCTTATAGACAGCCTGCAAAGAGACGGTTCATACATTGGGAGCGGGAGACGGGGCTCGAACCCGCGACAGCCTGCTTGGAAGGCAGGAACTCT
>CBJMBI010000018.1:0-19400 GCA_966427955.1 uncultured Ktedonobacterales bacterium | reverse complement strand
CACTCTGCACCAGATGTTCTCGCTCTAACCACCAGAAATAGCCACCATTCTCTATATAACCAGGAACTAAATAAATACACAAAGGTATCTGCAGCTCTTTGGCCAATGCAAAAGCATGCGTATAATTATCACGATAGCCATCGTCAAACGTCAAGACTAGAGGGATACGTCGATCAAGAGCATAATTTTTTCCCTTACGCGGTGTATACAGCTCTTCAAGCGCAGCCTCTAAATGCATCAGACGATAATGACGACGCAAGTAGAGAAACTGACGACGCAAATCTCCACCAGTGGCACGATGATAATTAAGTACAACCAAATGTGGCCCAGACCGTCTGGTCCACCAGCGGGCAAAGGCTACCAATCCACTGTAATAGAAGCAGGCAGCAATGGCTATAAGTATACGCCTACGCACAGACATTCAAATCCTAAATTCTCACTAGGTAGAATAAGCCAAATGCAAGCATTGCACTTGGCTTATTTATTATCACAACTGCACAATCCGCCGCGCTACAGCTTTACTCAGGTGGCGTGAGGCAGCATCAACCCCAGCCACAAAACGGAAGAAAGGCCCAAAGCTACGCAACGAGGAATAACCGACAAAGTACAAGCCGGGAATACTGGATTCAAACGAAGGGTTCAGCAGGGGAAATCCGTTAGCCAGCACGATGCTATTTCGCAGTGAAGTATCTAGCATAGGGAGTTGCTTGACATCAGTACGATAGCCAGTGCCAAGAAGGATATGATCGAAATCCAATACCTCACCATTAGAAAGCGTCAGTCGAGCAACATTATCGACAGCTTCTACTTTTGTTACCTGAACTTGCTCCTTCAATGGGAAATGGCCAACAACACGTAGGTAGACCCAATGAACTCCGGCAGGACCGTGATGGCGATCAAACATATTCTCCCGTATATCATAAGGAATTCTATATAATACGAACGGAAATGTCTGTATAAAGAGATTTTTCCAACCCGCTCCCAGTAATGCAGGAGGATCTTGCAAATTACTACGGAAATTACGCCATGCTCTAATAAGAGCAGGAGTTCCCTCAGCATGAGTAAGAGGAGGGCCATACCATTTGATGCGATTGCGACAGATTACCGTTACATCAGCTCCAGATTCATGCAATAATGCTGAACTCTCGAGGGCTCCTTGCCCACGGCCAATCACAGCTACCCGTTTACCAGCAAAAATGCCTAGATCATCGTGTTCCGAAAGATGTGAAACAAGAGAGGAGGGCAGATGCTTATATTCATCTGGATAATAGATGTAGTACTGTAAACCAGGAGCCATGATCACGGCTTTGCTCTCTACAACACGACCATCTTCTAGCGTGACAAGAAAGTGATTATCCTTGCGCTCAATATTTGTAATATAGGTCTCATCGAGATCAGGAACAGCATTTTTCTGAAACCATTCACAATAATCCAGAAAGATTTCTAAGGGAAGAGGATAAGAAGGTTCCAACTTTTTCTGAGCAAAATATTGCTTAATTGAATATTTTTGGGCTGGATCTGAAAGACTGCTCGCCCACCAGTAGGAACGGAGCTTCATTCCTTTCGGCATATGATTGCGCCAGAAGTAGTTCGATTTACCAAATGTTGCTACCTTTAGCCCCCGTCCTTGTAGATGAGCCGAGGCAGAGAGCCCATAAGGACCAGCACCCATCACAACTACATCATACTGCGCAGTTGGCAGAGAATTCTTTGGTTTTTGTACATCGAAAGATAGACTCACAGGAATTACCTCCTAATTAAACAGCCACCTTTATCTTTTAAAGATGCTTACATACTTCGTTTTGATTCGTGATACAATTCCTAAGAGACCAACAAGCTCAGCTGCCATAACTGTCCAGTGCAACCTGGTATCGCCAGGTAGACGTACTAGCAGATGAGCATCCGTCTGCTGCGTATTCACTTCTTCTATCGCCGTCAGTGCCCATCGAAAACCTGCCTCCTTGACTGCCTGTAGCCCTTGATCACCAATGTCAGAAGACATACCAACTGGATAGGCAAATGTAGACACCGAATGACCCAATCTCTCTTCTAGAACCTTGCGTGATTCAGCAACTTCATACCGAGCCTCCGCAGGATCTGAAAGACATGACAGAATAGGATGATGCATGGTATGAGCGCCAAACGACACCAAGCCACTCGCCTCCATTTCACGTATCTGCTCCCAATTCATTGGCAAGGCACCATCTTCTTTACCTCCAACGCCACGCTTGGGTAGCGTTGCACCTAAAGTTCTTTGTAGATCTGAAAGAAGCCTCTCACGCTCCCTTACAGAGGGCGCATAACGCACCAATCTATCGATCACGTTCACTAACGCTACACGATCTTCAGCAAGAGAGAGCTGATATGTCTTTGCTTCAATTGTCACTTTATCAACAGTTGCTGATTGGACAAGTTCTTCAGGAGCAAACCACCAGAAACACTCACCACTCTCTACATAGCCAGGAATCAAAAAAATAGTAATAGGAATTTGCAAGCGGCGCACTAAAGGAAAACCATATGTGTAATTATCGATATAACCGTCATCAAACGTTAACACCAGAGGAATACGTCGATCCTTCCGATGTTTTTCCTTGCATGCCCCTACCTCTACATCCGCAGGATTAGCATAAAACTCTTCTAAAGCATCTTCTAAACGCATAATACGATAGTGACGCTGCAAATAATGCAATTGAGCGCGTAGATGACCATCAGCACGATGATAGTAGAGAATAATCAAGTGTCGACCTGAGCGTTGCTTCCACCAGCGAGCAAGCCTTAACAAGCCACTGTAGCAGAAAAAAAATGCAATACATATACGTAGACGCTCACGCATCAAGCTAACTCCTAAAAACTCTTAGACGTTTTTGGTCTTATTAAAATGAGATATTCTTTTCATAATCGCCCCACCAACCCACTCATGCGTAAAATTCAGCGTTGCTTTGAGTGCTGGAATAGGATCTTGCCAATCAATCCCGTCATATCCCATGGGCTGCAAGAAAGAGAGAGCAAAACCAAGGATTGCCTGAGCTGGAGATGCAACGCCCGGCCTACCACGCTGCTTCACAGCCTCAATCGTGGTCATGATATCTCCCTTGAGATACCGCATCCAGCCTCCAACACGATAACCTGTGACTTTCTCGATTTTTTCTCCACGAGCCCATAGATAGAGAAGATAAGGAAAATCTACTCCTGAACGCACTGCAATTTCCACTGAGGCTGAGAGTCGCGGATTGATTTCCATAAGATATGGCACGCCGGTTCCATCACGGCGGAACTCCACTTCACTATACCCTTCCAATCCAATCTCTCGCACCAAGCGTTCAGTTTTTTCACCAATATCATCTGGAACAGCAATACTTTGCCTTAATACAGATGTACCTCCTAAAGGAGGATCAGTACGCTTTGCCCACTGAGCAAACCGTGCGTAGACTTCCCCATTTGCATAAAATAGGCTGATAGCTTCACGTCTACCCGTAAGAAACTGCTGAAAGAGCGTCGTCCCACCAGACTGAGTCACTATTTCTACTGCTTGCCGTGCCTCATCTGGAGTAGTCACCAAGTATGAGGCAAAACGAGCACCTTGTCCCTGCTGGTCTTCTACCCATGACTCGACTGGTTTGATTACCGCAGGAAGGCCTATTTCTTTCAGAGCTGCTGAAACCTCGTCTATGGACCTTACCATTACTCCACGCGGCACATATAATCCTAGTTGGCTAGCTACCTCTAGTGTTTGCTCTTTGTTAATGGCTATTCCCAGAGCTGGATCTTGCGCCAAAGCTATACTAGCGTGCCGTTCAAGGCGCTCACGATAGCGACGTATTAATGCAACAGTTGCATCAGATGATGCAATCAATACATGAGTACTATTATAACATAACCACTGCTCAAGATAGTCAACATAGGCATCTGTTCCTTCATATGCGGAACAGGCATTTTTTTGCTGACACCAACGAGAAGAGAAGGTTAGCACGCTATTCACATCACTAGTTGACTCTAGCGCTGCAACAGAAAGCCCACGCCTGCCAAGTGAGCGCATAGTCACTAGCGATTGACGTAGTCTAGCATCTAATATTAACGCATCGGTTGCAATTGCGGGAACAGAGCCCATGGTATTTTGCGGCAACTGCCACAGGCCCTGGCTCTTTGCCTCAACATCTCCTGCATTTCTGATCACATAAAACCTCTTTTTTGCAACATGGGGCACCCTACTAACAAACATATCATAGATCTTCTAGTGATAAAATTTTGTGGAGGTGAAGAATTGGTAAAACATCAAATAAATTGGTAGAGAAATTCGCACTTTCTGCTCAAGCAAAAGTGAGTATGGTAGGAAATTTCTCCCTTTTTTTCCCATTTATTCCCGAGAATATATTATACTATACAATGTACAGGAAGGAGTGCAAAAACATGGAGATGGCACATAAGTACCACTTGTACCCAACCCGAAAACAAGATGCATTGTTCCAGTCGACTCACCAGCTATTAACTATGAGTTCTAGAAAAATGCTACTCTTGAGGAACGGGGGTTGCCCATTATCCTTGTCGGTAAAGAGTTATTTCCCAGCCTGTTTGGCATGATGTGGGCACATTTGTGGGGAATTTAAGATAGAGCTTTATCCTGGAAGAGTCGTCACCTCAACCGGTCTGTTCTGTTCTTAACTCCTTCTCAACTCCAGTAGCATAGTTATACTTAGAGAAAACACTGTATCTTCATTAGAGTTGTACACAAGGATCTACTGTAGTTGTTCTTAAATGGATACGGCAGGCAGTTAATCATTCAACATCAAACAATAGATATTTTTCGATTCTACAATACTGTAGTTCACAAACATTGCACAATTCATTGGTAAGGATGGGATCCACATGCGCAATTCCTTAAGTCGTTATTTCGTAGTTGCTAGACGTTGGGCATGGTTACTTCTTCTAGGAGTAGTCATTTGCGGCGGCGGGACCTATGCAATTACAAAGTTTTTGATAAATCCTACATATGTTGCCTCTGCAAAGATTATCATTAGGGTCACTACATCTAACTCCCAACAAGATAATACTCTGGCCGCCATTGCTATGATCCCAACATTTAGCCAAGTGGTGTCAGATTCTAAGGTACTGACACCAGTGGCTAACGCCCATAAGTTGAGTCTTGATCAGCTTAGCCAGATGATAACGGTCAAACAACAATCAACGACACTCATTCTGGAGATCGATGTCAGCAATACGAATCCAAAATTGGCGGCACAGCTAGCCAACGAAGTATGCCAGAGCTTTCTACACAATTATTTAGAGCCAACTTACACCGTACCAACAAATACTCTGGTAGCTGCAAATAATGCACCACTCAACTCTCTACCACCCACAATTAGTCAGATAACGGGCGTGCTCTTACCTGCAGTGGTTCCAACCCAACCCACTCAACCTAAACCTGCTCCGGACGCTTTGATAGGAGCAGCTGCCGGTCTGGGACTGGCGATAGCTCTCATTGTCCTTTTTGAATGGCTCGATGACCGCCTCGCAAGCCCTGACGAGATCCAAAAATTGCTTGGCCTTGACTTGCTCGCAGTTATTCCCCAACTTTCACAGGGCCAGCGCCAAAAGAAAGCAGAAGAGACACCAGAGTTGGCAGAAGGATGCCGCACTTTATGCGCGAGCCTAAATATAGCACAGATACAACGCCCTTTTAAGCTGGTAATGGTTACCAGCGCACTCGCAGGAGAGGGGAAAAGCACTGTTGCTTCAAATATAGCCTCTTTCATGGCTATGTCAGGCAAACGAGTATTGCTTGTTGATAGTGATCTACGCCATCCTGTTCTGGATAATCATTTCCAGCTTGAGAATAATCAAGGCCTATCTAACGCACTTCTCGAAATGCAGACGAGAAGTGAACAAAGACTGGATGGCCAGCCAACTGAGATTCCATCATTGCGTGTGCTCACAGCCGGTATTCTCCCATCTAATCCATCTGAACTGCTTCAATCACCTCTAGCACACCAGCTCTTCAGCTACTTCAGAAATACACCGGACTTTGACTATGTCATCTTTGACACTCCTCCGCTCTTGCCAATTGCAGATGCTCAGATCTTGGCTTCGTATATTCAGGTAACCATTCTTGTAGCAGATGCATCCAAGACTCCACGCAAAGCCTTAGCAAGAGCAAAAGAGGTCCTCAACAGAACTGGCACAAGAATTTTAGGAGTGGCTCTGAATAAGAGCCAATGGGTGGATTTCAGTGCTAGCCAGGATGACCTGAGCAATATCCAGCAGCGGCCACGAGCAGATATTATACAGTCACCAAGCAATGCGCCTATTCTAGACAGAAGAATAGAAGTAGCAAATACAGAGGTTTTACCTTCTGCTAAGAACTCAAGGAATGCGTAAGGTGGGCCAAGCTTGTTAGAACTTATCCGAGAACCCCACTGAGGATCTTTCCATCTATGGGTCGGTCAAATTGGGGTACTTCGGATAAGCTTCTTAGTGAGCAATGTTGTAAGGCATCAGTTACAAGAAAAATAAGTTACTGATTGCCTAGCCATCATTACTAATCATTACTACTATAACGTTGCTGTAATTGGACATACAGTTTGCTCAACTGTCGATACAGGGAACCCAACTATGGGTTTCAATGATAGAAAGAATATTTAGACTTTCATATTGCTTTCCAATAGAATGGTAAATACAAATGTCTCAACTCGATACCGATACCGGCCCTAGCCAGGCTCTCCCTACAGTCAGTGCTCGGCTAGTGGCTATCAGGGTGAAATCTGCTAATAAAAATATCTTTCGCGCTCTGCTGAGTTTAAGCTCAGCAAATTTACTTATTCGTCTCATGGGTCTGGTTAACATTGTGATTGTAACGGCTCGCTTTGGCCAGGGGCCTGAGATGGATGCCTATTTTGTTGCGTCAGCACTACCCACATTGCTGGCACAACTTTTAGCGAGTTCGTTGGAAGCATCTGTCATTCCAATCTACTCTGGTCTGCGTACCAAAGGCGGCAGAGAAAAAGCATCAAGATTCTACAGTACAATCTTAAATCTGCTCATTATAGGTGTAATACTACTGACTGCTGTGATGTTTATCTTCCGTGAGCCGTTATTGCACATATCGGCTCCAGGAACAGACCAGGGCGTTCTGGCACAAACAGTCGCACTAGCTCCGCTTGTTTTTCCAGTGCTAGTCCTTATGCTTCTGAACAGCTACATGGAATTTCTTTTGAATGCTGAAGGCACCTTTGGCTGGCCGGCCTATGCAGGCTTGTTGGTCCCACTGATAACAGCAACATTCGTCTTACTCATGGGTAATCAGAGTGGAGTCTTTGCAATTGGTCTGGGAACACTAGTAGGTCAAGGTGTGCAACTGTGTGTGATCGTCTTTCGCGCACGCCGATCTAACCTCAAGTACTACTTCCTTCTGGATTTTGGCATGCCCGAGATCCAAGCCGTTGTTAAACGAGCATTGCCTTCCCTCTCAGGAGGCATCATTGCCCTTGCCAGTCCACTAGTTGATCAAATCTTCGCTTCCTATCAGACTGAGGGTACTATCGCGGCCATCAATAATGCCCTTAAAATCAGTAGCGTTGCTACCGGAGTCATTTTTGCAGCGGCAGGACGTGCAGCATTACCATATTTGTCTGCACAAGTTGCCATGAAAGATATGAAAGCCTTCAAGGGAACTCTCCGCTTATATCTCTGGGGGGTTTCGATCGTTACCTTGTTTGTATCAGTTTTTATGATCGTTTTCTCCCATTTAATCGTTTCTATTCTTTTCCACCATGGAGCCTTCTCTGATGAAGATGTCAATCGTACAGCAATTACTTTGGCAGGTTTTGCGATTGGTCTAGTTCCTATGGCAATGGGTTTTATCTTATCCCGAGCATTCCTTGCACTGGGCAGAAATCGCCTCATGATGTTTGTAACTCTTCTAAGTGTTATTCTGAATGCTATCTTCGATGCTATCTTTGGTCGACTCTGGCAAAGCTTTGGTATTGCTTTTGCTACTTCTCTGTATTATATCTGCTCGACGTTCTTCCTAATCTTTGTCCTGTCCAGGTCAATTGGCAAGCTTGACTTCCTAAAACCACCACCAGAACTTTGGAATGCAGTCTGGAAGACTGGTCTCGAGCCCTATTATGACAAATGGCTTGCTTGGCAGGAAAATAATATAGAGTCACAAGGGATTTCTCCAAGCGAGTTCTATCAGGTTATTTCACGTTGGCTTTTGGTCGTGATAGTCTTTGCCGCTGGAATATACGGCTCTATAGCTAACGGCCTTCTTACTGTGCGTGCAGCCTTCGGCTCAATTGTTCTTCTCTACTTACTACGTTACCAGTATGCCCTACTGCTAGCCTGGGCAAGTCTTAACGCTTTCATCGGCTCGCCACTTCCATTTTTTAATGGAAACAATTTGCTATCCGGTCTGACACTCCCAACATTTCTCTTGCTCTTCTACCTTCCAACGAGAATAGCACTTAAACGCATGAGAGCATTGCCATTCCTGTTCATTTTGCTCTTATGGATCCTCCTAACTGTTTGGTTTTCACCAATGCCATCAGCTAGTGAGTTCCTCACGTCCTGGTCAATCATGTTTGACTTCTTCGGGGTTTGTGTCCTGGTCATTCTCATTATTGATAGCCAAAAACGTTTGCTTTCGTTTATTGATGTTATACATATTCCAGCAATTTTTATTGCTCTCTATGGTATCTGGGGATATATTACACGCACCATTGGGATCTTGGACCCAAGTACTGGTAACTTCCGCGTTACCTCTATTTTCACACAGACTCCTCCTGGGCTCGCACTCTATCTTTCAATTATTATTCCATTGACTATCTACCGCATATGGACGCTTCAAGGCCTTAAGAGGTTGGGCAGCATTGCAGTGTTGATTCTCTTCGCTGCAACGATTGCTTTAACATTCAGTCGTGGTCCACTGATTATTATCCCACTCAGTTCTCTCATTATCATACCACTTCTGCCAGTAAAAAGGGCAAGGACGGTCATGTTACTTTCTTATGTAGTATTAGCTCTTTTATCGATTTTAGCAGCTATCGTTTTTCATCTGTCTATCTTCGATCGTTTCCTGAATAGCGATCTCACAAGTCTCAATGGCCGTACTGATTTATGGGCCGCCCTTCTTAGCCATTTCGATCCAACGCGGCTCCAAGGCTATGGCTTTCAGGCATCTGATCTATTGCTAGCCAAACTACAAGTCAGCTCTGGAACAACGGGAGTCGTTGGTACCGTTGCTCATAATCTGTATCTGGAGATCATGTATAACTACGGTCTTATCGGATTACTATTCTTGCTGCTGACTTTTGTCGTACAAGGGGCCTCCTTACTACATCAGTGGTTCATAACCAAGAGTGTACAACGCCGTTTCTTGCTTGCTCTAGTTCTATGGGCCTTGATCAGTGCAACTTTACAATGTTTTGAAGTAAATGATTTATGGGATATTTCACAAATAAGTGTCTATTTCTTTATTGTTCTGGCGCTCCCATTTGCTGTTTGTTGGATGAAAGAGGAGCCTAACTCTGAGAATTCGGGAAGCGTTGATACAGTTGCGACAAAAGAAGGAATCGCTAGCTCAAAAGCAGAACAGGCATACTTGAGCTATGTCTGAATTGCTGCTCAGGTGCAGCTCAGACACTCAATCTATCTATAAAGAGGAGAAGTATGATGGACAAACGTTTGCGTATCTGCGTCCTTTCATTGCATTTTGCTCCGATTGTTGGAGGAGCCGAGATTCAAGCCGAGAAACATGCCCGCCGACTTCAAGAGCTAGGGCATGAAGTGACGGTTATTACGTTGCGCTGCGAAAAAGACTGGCCAGAGCAAGAAAATTACAAAGGCTTACCCATTATACGGATTGGTGGCATCTATAACCGTCAAGGGGGACTCCGCATTGGAAGGCTAGGACATTTTCCCATTGATTTTCTAGTGTTCTTAAAGCTGTGGAAGTTGTCTTCCCAATTCGATGTGATACATCTAGCTCAGCTATCCTCAATTGCAGGAGTTGCTGCATTGATTGGTAAACTGAAGAATATACCTGTGATTATCGGCATTGCCAGTGCTGGCCCAGGCAAAACCCAACATGAGCAGGATGCTACTCTCATGGCTGATACTTTGCTACAAAAGCATATTGATACTAGTTTTCTGAAGGTTCCCTATGATGATATTCTAGTTGGTGATTTTATGTATCTAGAGAAAACAGCCATTGGCGGGAAATTTATTCATAAGTACTTAAAGAATTCAGATGTCTACTATCAGGTTCTGAGTACTCGCAGTCAGGCAGATCTACTGTCACAAGGCATTAGCCCCAACAAAATTGTCAAGATTGCAAATGGGGTTGATACAGAGCGGTTCTGTCCCAATCCGGATCTTCGGCCTGATCCTGCACATCCAGAACGGCCAATTCTGTGCGTCTCACGCCTAGAATTTCCAAAGGGAATCGATGTCCTCCTGCATGCCTGGGGAAGAATGATGAATGCACCAGCAGACTGGCGAGCACATCTTCAACCCAAACTGCTCATTGCAGGTTCAGGTACATTACAGGCGCAGCTAGAACGCATTGTCACCTTATTAGGGATTCAGGAGAGCGTTGAATTTCTTGGCTTGCAGAGAGATATCCCATCTTTGCTTCAAAAAGCATGGGGATTTGTTTTACCTTCAAAGTGGGAAGGGATGCCAAACGCTCTATTAGAGGCTATGTCTTGTGCAGTCCCCTCTATCGCCACTCGTGTTAGCGGCAGTGAAGACATCATTCAAGATGGTATAAATGGCTTACTAGTCGAACCAGAACAGCCTGAGCAAATGGCACAAGCACTGAGACGTTTGATTGAAGATACAGAACTGGCCCACCGTCTGGCTCAAGAAGGACGTGCGACGATTTTGCGCGAGTATCAATTATCACACGTTACGGATCAATGCTTAGAATTCTACTATCGAATCCTACAACAGGACCAGCCTGTAAAATCGCTTGCTACAGCCGGAATTGGAGAATAATCAGATGCAAAATAAACCACGTATCTATGTTGCAATTACCACTTTTCATCCAATCTTAGGTGGATCTGAAAGCCAGACACTCGCCCAATGTCAGCAACTTTTAAAAACTGGGCATCATGTAGAGGTATTGACTTTTCGATATGACCATACCTGGCTAGCAAGAGAGACAATAGAAGGTGTACCTGTCAGGCGTGTAGGAGGATTATTCCTGGGTAGACGAGCTAATATGCCTCGGCTTCTGCAAAGGCTCATGTATTTGTTTGCGATGATCGTGATGAGCTGGACATTGTGGAAGGATCGTAACAACTACGATGTCTTGCAGGTCTGTCTCCTCAGTCAACTGACCTTGCCACTAGCCATTGTATGCTTGCTAGCTCGTAAGCCTATGACTGTCGTTTTGATTAGCGCAAGCGGTGAGAAGAACAAGGACCCAAACGCTATCAGAACTCTCATGGCTGGTCCTCTCGATCCCAACACCCCTTGGCTAAAAGTTGGCAGTAAAAATCAGGTTCGCATCGAAGGAGACATCTATGGCTTAAAAGCTGCAGGGAATTTCGTTTTCTACTCTACTCGCTTTCTGCTCAAACGCATTAAGGCTGTGCTAATCGTCCTGAGTAGTAACATGCTGCAAGAATTGGATGAGAACGACTTCCACCTGCCAGGAACACTCCTTATTCCTAATGGGGTTGATCTTAGTCGTTTTTGCTTAGCTCCTGCTAATCTAGCAGACGACGAGCAACGAAAGAAGACCGTGGTATGCATCTCCAGATTAGATTATCAAAAAGGCATCGATGTCCTGCTACAAGCATGGCGCTTAGTCCAAGAGCAAGTTCCAGCGGCTCGATTACGTATTGTGGGCGATGGTAGCCTTCAAGACAAGCTCCAGCGGTTAGCAGAAGCAATCAACATCACACAAAGTGTTGAATTTGTCGGGCGGAAAAGTGATGTACCAGCTCAGCTACACCATGGCACAATAGCAGTGCTCCCATCACGCACAGAAGGCATGCCCAACGCTCTTTTAGAGGCTATGGCCTGTGGCTCGGCCTGCGTGGCAACCCGCGTCAGTGGCAGTGAAGATCTGATCCAGCACGGGGTAAACGGCCTATTAGTCGATGCAGAAAACTACGAGAGTTTAGCCCAGGCCCTCCTTACCCTCTTGCGAGACCCTGATCTCACATGCAAGTATGGGCAGGCTGCACGCGCCAGTATCGAAGAGCATTATTCCCTTGAAAAGATCACTAACACCTATGTTGAAGTCTACAATCGCTTAACCGGATACAAGCAACAGACTAAGGAAGAATACATTTCCATCTAAAATCTGTCCCTACTTCTGAGATCAGAGGAAAGGTAAAACCCTATGTGTGGCATTTGTGGCATTTATAACCAGCAAAGCCAAGAACTCGTCTCCTCGCAATTTATTGAACAGATGACAAAGCTTATCGCACATCGTGGACCTGATGATACAGGTGTCTATCTGGATGGCCCGATAGGATTAGGCTTTACCCGTCTCAGTATCATTGACCTCAGTACCGGGCACCAGCCAATGAGTAATGAGACAGGCGATATCTGGGTTGTCTTCAATGGCGAAATCTGGAACTATAAAGGTTTACGCAAAGAATTGATTGAAAAGGGGCATATATTCCGCACTAACAGTGATACAGAAACCATTGTTCATGCCTATGAAGAATATGGTACGGACTGTATTGCTCGCTTGCATGGGATGTTTGGTCTTGCCATTTGGGATAGCCTACGCAAACGCCTGTTGCTAGCACGCGACCGAGTAGGCAAGAAGCCTCTTTATTACACCAATATAAATGGGGATTTGATTTTTGGCTCGGAAATCAAATCTCTGCTCTGCCACCCTCGTGTAAAGCGAGAAGCAGATTTGCAATCCTTGGCTGACTTTTTGAGCGTGCGCTACGTGCCAGGCCCAGCAACACTCTTTGCAGGTATTTACAAGGTCCAGCCTGGGCACTGGTTGCTTTTTGAAAACGGGACTATGCGTGATGAGTGCTACTGGGATTTTACTTTTGGAAAGACTCAAGAGTCTTCTATTGAAGAATATCTCGATGGCATTAGAAACCATGTGTATCGTGCAGTTGAGGAACGGATGATAGCAGATGTGCCTGTTGGTACTATGCTCAGTGGGGGAGTTGATTCAAGCATTATTTCAGGCGTGATGAGCAAATTGACCAGTCACAAGGTCAAGACATTTGCAGTTGGCTTCGATCATCCTGACTATAGTGAATTACCCTATGCCCGCATGGTGGCAAACCATTTCAGTACAGACCATCATGAACTGGTTGTCAATTCGTCTGACCTTACTCAGTACTGGCCACTACTGACTTGGCACCGCGACGAACCAGTCAGCGAATCATCAGATCTGGGTGTTTATCTGATCTCTAAACTGGCTAAACAGCATGTCAAGGTAGTGCTCTCTGGGGAAGGGGGAGATGAACTCTTTGCTGGATACCCTAAATACGTCGTCGACTGGATGGCAAAATATTATCATCTTGTCCCTCAGGCCATACGCCATGGGATGATACAACCACTCATTGAACACTTGCCTTATAGTATGCGCAAATTCCAAACCGCAGCACGCAATATCTCCCAGCCAGCACCACAACGCTGGATGAATTGGTTTGGCGTCTTCAATGGCCAACTTAAAGAAAATCTGCTCTCGCCAAGCCTCAAAGCTGCTATTAACTTTGATTCCAGTCAGGCATTTAGGAAGGCTCTAGAGACAAATCCACAGAGAGATGACCTGTCGTCAATGCTCTATCTGGATACGAAAATCTGGCTGCCAGATAATTTGCTTATGAAGGGTGATAAGATGACTATGGCTGCATCGCTGGAATCACGCATGCCTCTACTTGACTATAAACTTATCGAATATGCGGCTAGTATACCCTCTAGCGCAAAGATCAAGTCATTCAAAGCAAAATATCTACTTAAGCAGGCGTTTGCTGATTTTTTGCCTGAGCCCATTCTCACACGTAAGAAAATGGGATTTAATGTACCAACAGGAATTTGGTTCCGCGAAGGACAGCGCGATGTCATCACGAAACTGTTGCTTTCTGAACGAATGCGAGATCGAGGCTATTTCAACAATGAATATGTAGAACGTATCGTCTACGATCATATAGCAGGGAAAACTAACTACCAAGCCCAGATCTTTATGTTAGCAAGCCTTGAACTATGGTTGCGTGTCTTCATCGACACACCACGACTAACAATCCCTCAGGGATCGGTCTTAGATCTCATTGAGAACGAACAAGCAATCATTTCTTATTGATAGATGGAAATAGAGCAGGAACAATGCAGCAAAAAGCATCTAACACACATATACAGAACAAACAGCAAAAGCCGTTGCGTGTCTTGATGGTCACAGGTATCTATCCAACGGCAGAACGTCCACACAAAGGCACATTTGTCAAAAGCTTGGTTGATTCGCTCACTGCTGTTGGAGTCGAAGTTGAGGTTATTCATCCAAAACCAAGCTTGCCAACTCCTCTGCGCTACGCAATAGCAGCATCACAAGTGTTCTGTAAAACATTGACAAAGCGTTTTGACATTGTCAATGGCCATTATGGCCTGTGGTGTCTTGTTGCTCGCTTGCAATGGACAACGCCAGTTGTAGCAACTTATCTGGGAGATGACGTTTTAGGGACGGTTCTAGCTAAGGGAAAATATAGTGCCAAGGGCAATTTCGTTGCTTCTATCAGCCGCAAACTGTGCTACTTTGTAGATGCGGTAACCGTCAAATCCCAACAAATGAAACAGCGATTAGGTGGTCCCCAAGAGAAGGTCTTCGTGATACCTGATGGTGTCAATTTTGCGCAGTTTCATCCCATACCACGATCCGAGGTACGGGCAAAACTCGGCTGGGATCAAGATCGTTACTATGTTCTTTTTGCCAATAACCCAGACATTCCGGTGAAAAATTTCCCCATGGCCCAAGCGGCTGTCGATATCCTACGTGCCAAGGGCATCGATGTTGAACTAGTTGTTGCCACTGGACTCTCACATGATACCGTTATGCAATATACAAATGCCAGTAACGCACTTATCCTTCCATCTTGGGCTGAAGGATCGCCCAATGTAGTGAGAGAGGCTATGGCCTGCAATATACCGGTAGTAGCAACTAATGTTGGCGATGTTGCCGATGTCATTGGTCGCACAAAAGGCTGTAGCATCTGTGCCCATGATCCAGAGGAGCTAGCAGCTGGGCTACAACGAGCCTTAGAACATATAGGGCCAACAACAGGCAGACAAGATACTCAGCACCTGGCAAGTGCAGTAATCGCACAACAAGTTATTGAACTATACGAACAAATCCTTTCTAAAAAAGGTAGAAGAAAGTCACAAGAGAGAGCCAGAGAACATAGCCCAAAGGATAAAGCATATGTCTAAGCAAAAGAAAATCCTCATTGTTGTTGAGAACTCAACAGCCCCATCAGATCCACGTATCTGGCACGAAGCACAAGAGCTTCGCCGATGTGGTTATGCGGTGAGTATCATCTGTCCACAAGACGAAAAACATGATCAGGAAGCTTATATCTGTATCGATTCTATCCATATTTATCGTTATAAGCCATCTGGAACAGTTCACAAAGCTACTGACTATTTCAAAGAATATGCAGTAGCCATGCTCAAAATCCTTGGGCTTAGCTTTAAGGTTTGGTATCAACAGGGCTTTGACGCAATCCACGTGGCCAACCCTCCCGATATCTTTTTCCCCATGGGATTGTTTTACCGACTCTTTGGCAAAAAATATGTCTTTGACCAGCATGATCTTACACCAGAAGTATTTGAAATAAAATTTGAGGGCCGTAAGAACTGGACTTACAGGGTTCTCCGTTTTATGGAATACTGCTCTTACCGAACAGCTAATATGGTTATCACCACCAATCAATCGCAGAAGCGCATAGCCATTGAGCGTGGCCATTGCCGTCCAGAAAAAGTATTTGTCGTACGCAATGGACCCGATCTTGAACGCTACACACTCGTCACACCAGAACCAGAACTGAAATTAGGACATAAATACTTACTGGCATATATTGGTGTGATGAGCAAACAGGATGGCGTTGAAAATACGCTGTATGCTATGCAAGAACTTGTCCATCGGCGAGGACGGAAGGATACTCTACTAGTTCTCATGGGAGATGGAGACCGGTTTCAATATTTAAAAGACCTTGCCCATGAACTTGAACTTGACGAGCATGTCCATTTTGCAGGCTGGTTAACCAAGGCAGATATATTGCGCTATCTAAGTGTTACAGACGTAGGACTCTCACCTGATCCAAGCAATAGCCTCAATGATCACAGCACTATGCTCAAGACGATGGAATATATGGCCATGGGTAAACCTGTCGTAGCCTTTGATCTACCGGAGACACGTTATTCGGCCCAAGACGCCGCCCTATATGCAACATCCAACCGGATTGAAGAATTTGTAGACCACATTGAAACACTTCTAGACAATGAAGAACTCCGTCTCCAGATGGGAGCCGCAGGTCGCAAGCGGGTAGAAACGGATTTGTGCTGGGATCGTACTAAGGAGAATCTTTCGTTCGCATATCAATCTCTCTTCACTTCAGAAGATGCGGGTCTTTAGACCCAGTGAAGTGTCATAGGTAACAATGACAGCACTGTTAGCCGGAACATTAATGGACGACATCGCTCTATTCACATTCACGGGCTCAACTGTTCGAGGAGACCAAGTTCCGTCAGAAGCCACACTCGCGCCCCCAAGCATAATCTTGCTTGTAGAGGTAACAGAGGGTGCCGTTAGCCGTATCGCAGACGCGTGGGAATACGGTTGAGTTATCTTTATTTGAATTATAGCATCCTTTTGGTCTTTATTAATAAGTGCAACACGAAGTTTGCCATCTGTTCCAAGTGTTGCATGTGCTGCAATATTCAGCGATGAACTAATTTGTGGCTTCAGAATGGTGCTATCACCAGGAGCTGCATTATGAAAGAAAAGAGCCCCATAATAGGTCGCTCTTGGACTGCCATCTGAATTGAGGGGCGATTCTGGATCGGGTGGCAACTGCCCAAAAACATTGACTCCTACAACTCCATGCTCAGCAGCACTAAGCATATAATCAGCTACCCATAAAGAGGATGCAAATTGATAGCCCGCAGAAACAGTCACGTCAGCAAATGGATCCGTTTCATCAATCTGAAGCGAAAGATTTTTTGCTTTAGCTGCTTGTACTAAATGATCAATTTTAGCCATTGTATCACTCATTAGAGCCGGATCCATTAGATCACTAATAGTACCAGATTGAAGGGGATAGATGTGCTGTGTTGCAAGCATTATTTTTGAACTCTCGTCATTGAGAAAGTCGGTAAACCATGAATCATTGCAGCAAAGAGCTGGACCAGAAATTGGAGCCTTGGGAGCTTTGGCTTCGATAGCCTTTACATATGCTTCCCATTGAGTACGGTACTTGCTATAATCCCATCCATAAAGATCCGGCTCGTTCCCTATTTCGAGAGCCGCCAATGTTTGACCACCACTAGTTACTGCATATGCTGCTTCATCTGAGTAGACGGCAGGATCTTGATCTCTGAGGTCGACTGGCCAAATAACCCTGACTCCAGTTTTTCTGGCAAATGAAAAAACATCATCGATAGAAGTTTTATTGAGCATTGTAAATTTATAGGAGCAAGACGATATTCCCCGAGAAGACCAGCCAGTACTTTCAACCGTATTGCCGCCAAAACGCAATATTGCTGGACCTAGATTTTTAAATATATTGACTAACTCTGGACCTTTTTTATCTAGACTCTCCAGAGTACAAATGCTAAATGGTTCCAGCCCAAGACCAGGGAACTCACGAGGGATAGTACCCATGCTAGTAGCTGGATTAATTATGACGGTATTGGTTGTAGCCACTGGAGGCTGCCGTTGTTGGTAGAAAAAAACAATCAGAGAAATTATGAGCATAAAAACAAGTAAAATAATGCTATAAATAAACAGACGAGAGCGTTTCATCGAACGTCGGCCTCTGGATACTCCTACATTCATGCATGGGGAGGAAGAGGTCTTCCTTTCTTTGGGACTGGGGCATTGAGGTAAACCTCTGCCTGAACGATTCCTTTCGGGGAGAGCCTTTTTTAGGTAAATCTTGGATATTTTGGTTAATATTCTATTTACCCGTTCAATATACCAATAGATGTACCAACTGTACTCTTATTTTGTTTGCTCAGTGCCTCCTCAGCAGCCGCTAATACACGTACAACGGCTAATCCAACTTCACCATTAGCACGTGGCTGAGCACCCGTCCGGATGGAATTTACAAAATCTTCACACTCTAGGCGTAATGGCTCGATCCAGTCAATGTGGGGAATAGAAATTGCACCATAGCGATAGGATACAACCGGATCTGCATGAATATCCGCCCCTTTATTATAAACCTTGACCATCTCAGCAGGGTTTGTATCATCATACACTACCATACGAGCATCACCAATAACAGTCACACGACGAATTTTACATGGATGGAGCCAACTGACATGAATATGAGCTGTCATCTTATCAGCAAATTCTAGATCCAAATGTGCAATATCACAGATATCTGATAACAAATGCGAATGAGCCTGTACACTGACTCGCTCTGGTGCTTTACCAAAGAGATACAAAAGGATCGATACATCATGCGGAGCAAGATCCCAAATCACATTCGTGTCGCTACGGAAGAGTCCCAGATTGACACGTTCTGTTTCAACACAATAGATCTTTCCTAGATCACCACTCTGTACTAACTTGCGCAACTCATTAACCGCAGGGCTATATTCAAAAGTATGACCTACCATTAAAACACGGTTACATTGCTTGGCAAGTGCTATCAACTCTTCAGCTTCCTGCACGCTCGTGGTGAGAGGCTTCTCGACGAGCACGTGTTTGCCATGCAAAAGCGCCTCTTTAGCGAGTTGAAAATGTGTACGCACAGGAGCAGCAATCACAACACCATCCACATCCGATTTAAACACATCCTCTACATTGGTCGTTGTACGTATTCCAGGACGACTCACAGCAATCGAGGCAAGACGCCCTTTATCTAGGTCAGCCACCATTGTCACAGATGTATGAGGAATACTATCCAGATTACGTGCAATCTTGGGACCCCAATAGCCCCAACCAATAATGGCAAAATGAAGATCTCCCATAAAATATCCTTTCTGGAGGCCATCCCACCGACGAAATGGGAGGAAAGAATGCAGCCATGAGGCAGGCACTCTCAAGACTAGGAACCGTTTTTGGTAGGAACGACTAACCCCTCTCCATTCCTAGGCAATGGAGGGAAGGATATTATCGTGATACATTTGATACCACATGCTTCTTCACAGCATTAATGACCAACTGCAACTGTTCTTCTGTAAGTTCTGGATACATT